>JAAURU010000161.1 GCA_012032075.1 Flavobacterium sp. | reverse complement strand
GACGGTTCACCTTATGGAAGTTATGGAGCTAATCACATCGAATTTCAGTCGGATGCTTACAGAACAATTATGAATATGGCTGTAGATTTTGCATGGTATAATAATTCTACCGATGAACAAATAATATCAGAAAAATTACAAAAATTTCTTTAATTCGCAAGGCTTATTTACCTATCCGTCTTTTTATCAATTAGATGGAACTCCTAATTATATTGATGGAAACTACCATTCAACTGGCTTAGTAAGTTGTAATGCTGTAGCGTCTTTAGCATCAGATGATGTCTTAGCATGGCAATTTGTTAATGAACTATATAATGTTGAACAACCTGATGGATTATATCGATACTATGATGGAATGCTTTACATGATGGCCTTGTTGCATGTTAGTGGGAAATTCAAAGCTTATATTCCTATAACTACATTGCAAACAATACACACAAATAGTACTGCGGAGCATCTAAAAGTGTATCCTAATCCAGTATTTGATTTTTTTACCGTAAACAGTACAGAGGACATTGATAAGATGGAATTGCTAAATGTTACAGGCCAAAAGATTTTAGATAAAAATAATCCTAATAAGATAGAAATTTTGGATCTTTCGAACCACAGCAAGGGAGTTTATATATTGAAAACCTACATAGAAAATAAAGTTACTCTAGCCAAGATTATCAAAAATTAATAATCGGAATAAAGTATAGTCTCAAGTTTTATAATATTGGACTTTTCTACAAAGTTTTTTATAGAAATATACTCTTTTTTAAGTCCCTTTCAGGCTAAAGTCTTAATTGACATCAATTAAAACTTGAGCCTGAAACATTAAATGAGTTTACACAATCTAATGACTACTCCCATTACTATTAAACATTACATAATTTGTATTAATCATAACTTGATTACTATTAAACATAATTTAATTAGTATTAAACCAAACTCTATTACTGTCAAGCAAAACTTAATTAGTATTAAGTAAAATTTAATATCTAAGTTCTATGCATCAAGTTAGTAGTTTGCCTAATTAAATAAGTAGTTTAAAAAAATAAAATGTTCTCGATACGCTTCACACTCGAATTCGAGATAGAATTGTAATAGCTTTAAAATACAATTATCGTTTCACCATTACTGCTTCTGGAACTAGTTTGGTTACATCTCCACCATTTCGTAAAACATCTCTCACAATACTAGATGAGATATAAGACGTTCGCGCTGCAGTTAATAAGAATACGGTTTCAATTTTAGAAAGACTTCTATTAGTGTGTGCAATGGCCTTTTCAAATTCGAAATCAGCTGGGTTGCGTAAACCTCTTAAAATGAAATCGGCTTTTTCTTTTCTACACAAATCGATTGTTAAGCCTTGATAGGTAATTACTTTTACTTTAGGTTCATCTTTAAAAGTATCTTCAATAAATTTTTTTCTGTCTTCTAAAGAAAACATGTATTTTTTTTCAGCGTTAATACCTATAGCTACTATAACTTCATCAAAAAGAGAAATTCCTCTTTTAATAATATCATAATGCCCATTTGTTATTGGGTCAAAGGAACCCGGAAATATTGCTCTTCTCATGCTTGTTACTTTAATGCTTCAGTAAGATTTTGAATGTCTTTACTAGAATATTCTCCTATTATATATTTGTATTCACCTTTTTTATTGATAATAAGTAAACCTATGCAATTGCCTTTATAATCAAAATAGTTTTTTAAGAAATAGAAACCAATATCATCATAATGCGTTACATTGTCTAATATAGGTTTTGCCGCTAATTTATCGGCATATACATAAATGTTTCGATATGATTTTGTGTCTAAATTTGGATATACTTTGGTATGTAACCAATTATAAGTTCTATCTAAATCGGAATAATTTTCTCGTGGACAATAGTCTTTAGGAAAACGATAATTAATAATTAGAAATGCTTCCTCTTTCCAATTGTATTCATATTTAATGGAGTTCATTTGGTCTTTTGGAATTATTATTTCTTGAGAAAAACTAATTTGAAAACCTAAAAGGATCAATAATATATATTTTTTCATAAACTATGATTTATTTAATGCTTCTTCAATAGCGTTTTCAAAAAGTTCAGGTAAAGAAATTCCTGCTTCTCTTGCTTGTTGAGGGAGAATACTTTCATTAGTTAAACCAGGAACAGTATTTATTTCTAACATGTGTGGTTCTCCATTAACTATGATAAATTCACTACGCGAAAATCCTTTCATTTTCAAGACGTCATAGGCTTTTATTGCAACTGCTTCAATTTTTTGTTTCAATTCATTACTAATTCTTGCAGGTGTAATTTCTTGTGACTTTCCTAAATATTTAGCTTCATAATCAAAGAAATCATTTTCCGAAACAATTTCTGTAATAGGTAATACTTTAGTTTCACCTTTATAACTAATTACTCCAACTGAAACTTCGGTTCCATCTAAAAAACTTTCTATTATAATTTCATTATCTTCTTGATAAGCTATTGCTATAGCAGGTAGAAATTCTTCAATTGTTTTAACTTTGGATATCCCAAAACTTGAACCTGATTTATTTGGTTTTATAAAACAAGGTAAACCTATTTTTGCTACTATTTCTGCTACATTGATGACATCTCCTAAATTCAAATAATGAGAAACTGCCGTTTTAATTCCATAAGGTTTTAGAACTGATAAAGTATCTCTTTTATTAAAAGTCAATGCGGCTTGGTAGTAGTTACAAGAAGTTTGAGGAATTCCTAATAATTCTAAATAAGCTTGTAATAATCCGTCTTCACCTGGGGTACCATGTATCGCATTAAAAACAACATCAAATATAACTTTTTTAGCATTAATAGTAGTACTAAAATCATTTTTATCTATTGGGAATTCATTACCATTAAGTACACATACCCATTTTTCTTTTAATATGTGAACTGGATATAGGTTATATTTTTCTTTACTTAAATTTTCATTTACTACACTTCCACTTTTTAATGAGATTTTATATTCACTTGAATAACCACCCATTATGATAGCCACGTTTTTCATTTTGTTATTTTTAATTGCCTAAAGACAAAATTACATTATTTATTCAAACTAAAAATCTTTTCGATTTCTTATATTTGCTGAAATATTGATTATTATGAGTGTTGTAAACTTCTTAAAAAGCAAATCTTTTATCATACAATTAGCAATTGCTTTTGGTATTATTATCATTTTAGGTTTTGTTTTATTGAAATTTTTAGATTTTAGAACAAATCATGGAGAAGAAATTCAAGTTCCCGATTTATCAAAGATGCAAATTACCATTGCCGATGACAGATTGAAAGATTTAGGATTAGAATTATTGCTATTAGACACTATAGATTTTAGAAAAGATATGCCGCCTTATTCTGTTGTAGAACAAGACCCTAAAGCAGGTTCTACAGTAAAAGATGGTAGAAAAATATATGTAAAAATAAATGCAGGTGGTTATAACGATGTTATTCTTCCCGATTTTGATGAGAAAACCTACCGTCAAATAAGTGCTAATTTAAAATCGATGGGTTTGAAGGAAGGGAAAATTACTTATAAACCAAATATTGCTAAAGATATTGTTTTAGGTCTTACCCAAAATGGGAAAAGTTTAAGAAAAGGAGATAAAGTAAAGAAAAATTCGACCATTGATTTTATCTTAGGAGACGGTAAAGAAATCTTTGATGGAAGTGAGTTGGAAGAATTACCTGTCGAAACCATTGATTCCATAATGAATATAGATGAAGGAATTTAATTTAGAAGAAGATTTAGATGATGAATTGCATGAACATCATCGTTTTGTAATTTCAAAAGGGCAACAAACGCTTCGTATTGATAAGTTTTTAATGAATGCTATTGAAAATACTACTCGAAGTAAGATACAAAAAGCAGCTGATTCAGGTTCTATTTTTGTAAATGATATTCCTGTGAAATCAAATTACAAAGTAAAACCAGACGATGTGGTTAGAGTAATGCTAGAACATCCACCTTATGAGCATTTATTAAAAGGAGAAAATATTCCAATTGATATAGTTTTTGAAGATGACCAAGTTATTGTTGTCAATAAACCTGTTGGAATGGTAGTACATCCTGGTCATGGAAATTACTCTGGAACATTAGTAAATGCATTAGCTTATCATTTTGATAATTTACCTTTAAATAGTTCAGAAAGGCCTGGTTTAGTGCATCGTATTGATAAAGATACTTCTGGTTTATTGGTTGTTGCCAAAACCGATGTAGCCATGGATTATTTAACCAAACAATTTGCTGCAAAAACTTCTGAAAGAGAGTATGTAGCCTTAGTTTGGGGTGATGTTAAAGAAGAAGAAGGCACAATTGAAGGTAATATTGATCGTCATCCAGTTAACAGAATGCAAATGTATGTGTTTCCTGATGGAGAAAAAGGTAAACCAGCAATAACCCATTATAAAGTTTTAGAACGTTTTGGCTATGTAACGCTTATTTCATGCCGATTAGAAACAGGAAGAACCCACCAAATTAGAGTGCATTTAAAACATATAGGGCATACTTTATTTAACGATGAACGTTATGGAGGAAATGTGATACTAAAAGGAACTACATTTACTAAATACAAACAGTTTGTAGATAATTGCTTTAAAGTTTTACCAAGACAAGCACTACACGCTAAAACTTTAGGATTTGAACATCCAATTACTAAGGAATTTATGCGTTTTGACACAGAAATCCCTCAAGATATGCAAGATTGTATTGAAAAATGGAGGGTTTATAGTAAAGCGCAGACTTATGTTGAAGAGTAGTTAAAAACTACTCTTCTTCATTTAATTCAAATGGATAATTTCCAAATAAAGCCGATAATCTTTTAATTTGGTAAATTTTTCTAGTAAATTTATTAGATAGTGCAATCATGGTAACAGTATCTTTTTTTAACGTTACATAAGCAGATGTATTACCATGCCACCAACCGTTATGATAATGCAAAGTTGTGCCATCTTCCCATTCTCTTAGTCGAATACCTAAACCATAGTTTTTAATACCTTTTCTTTCATAACTATATCCTTTATAAGCTAGTTCTTTTGATTCTTTACTTAAAAAAGTTTCGGAATAAATGGCTAAGTCAAGTTTTAAAATGTCTTGTGGAGTAGAATAAATATTTTTATCTCCATAAATAGCATCTAAATAATCAAACGGAATTTCTTCCCAAGTACTTTTGTAGGATTTACTAACAGTATTTTGTTGCTTTTCTAATTCAAATACAAAAGTATTTTTCATTCCTAGAGGCTCAAAAATCATTTTTTTCATAGCTTCAGGATAACTCCTATTAGTTATTTTTTCGATTACCAATGCTAATAGTGCATAGTTCGTGTTACAATAACTAAATTTAGAATTTGGTGAAAACTCTAAAGGAATATTCTTAGTAGTCAATAAGTCTAAAATAGCTGCATTACTTAATGTTTTGGATTGGTTCCAAATGGAATCATTTTCACAGAAATAAGCATAATTGGGCAAACCACTTCTATGGTTTAAAAGTGTTTCAATCGTGATTTTTTCATGTGGGAATTTAGGGAAGAGAGATTTTAATGGAGTTTCTAAAGTAATTTTTTCTTGTTCAACTAGTTTTAAAATAACAGTTGCTGTCATTACTTTACTAACAGATGCTAAATGTAAAGGAGTGTTTTTAGTTATTGATTCTTTGGTATTATAATTAGCATACCCTTTATAGTCTTCAAATAAAATAACTCCATTTTTAGCAACTAAAAAACCACCACTTATATTATCTGTATTTATATTTTTAGTATAAAAATCATCAATTTCAAGTTGTTTTTTTTGAATATAATTTTGTTGTAACGAATTGAATTTTGGCAAACTAATAGTAGTTATACTATCTTTTTTATTAATTACTTTTTTTTCAATTGGCTGTTCCTCTTTACACGAAAGTAAAAGTAAGCTGGTAAAAATAAATAATATGAATTTATAGTTCATTCGTTGGTTTTATAATTTGAATTTTTGGATTGGTTTCTAACAGTGTTTTTAAAAAAGAAAATTCTTCTTTTGGAGAAATATAGACTTCATCATAATAATCATAACTAATAATTAATCCTTTATCACTAAGCGCTAATTTCATCAACACTGGAATCACTAAACCTTTGTGGTGGCTTATTTTTTTTATTCTCGAAATAGGAATTATCTTATGAAAAGGGCCTGATTTACAATAGAGACTTCCATTTTTAATCGTATATTTTGTATTAAATATAATCCACAATAATAAACCTATTGTGATTAAATTAATAATAAGAACTATAATGATAGAAATTAAATTTTTTGAAGATAATAAAGGAATAAAGGTTGCTAATAAAATGGTAAAAACAAATCCAAATACCATTTTATTAATTTTACTAAAATTTGATCTAAAGATTGACATATTTTACAAACCTATTTTTTTGAAGTTTTCTTATCAAGTGCATCTTTATGAAGTAATACAGAAATTGCCTTTAATTTCATGTAAGCAATACTCATATAAACATAACCTTCATTTTTAACTCTTTTTTCATCGGCTCCCCATGAATTTTTAATCTTGTAGTAAATATTTCCTTTTTGGTCTTTTAGTTTACCAACAATATGCATCAAATGATCATCAGTTGTATTGTAATTTTCAAATTCTTGTTGACGATATTCTGGAGTTATATTTTTTTCTTTAATAATTTCTGCCAATCCTGTTTTTTCATCTTCAGTATTATCAGGAATGAAAGCAATACCATATTTTGCAGAAAATGTAACTTCTGAAACATCACAATCTAAAGCTAATGAATAGCCTTTTTCTAAAGCATAATCTATAACTGTAATAAATTCATCTAATGGCAAATTATACATACTACCATTGAGAAATTATCTGGAATGTTTAAAATGAAAGCTTTGTAATAAGGTTGATGTGTAAATGAAGTAAGTGTAATGTAGTCTTCTGCTTTAATTTTGGTCATTTCCATAAAGCTTTTTGGAGTAAATTTTTTACCTTCATAAGTAAATTCATTTGGAATTTCACCTAAATAAGTGTCTAATACTTTGTTAATGGCTACTTTCCATTTAGATGATAATTGTTTACCAGGGTTATCCACATAGGTTTTAACCATAGCTTCTAAAATAGCAACTAGTTCAGCATGATTATGTATTTTCTCTTCTTCAGATAATCCAGAATAAATAGAAACTGGAACTAAACCATATTCTGCAACACTATTAATAACATCATGATTCAAACCACCTTCACTAAATTGTGCTTTTCCTTGACGCATCACAAAATTTTCTGCTTTTTTAGGATAAGTAGTTCTCACTTGATACATTTCTGATAAATCAATTTTTTTCCCAGTCAAACGTATAATTTCCGATTCTAAAAAAGAAGAGCTAGAAAAACTCCAACAAGTTCCTGTTCTATCTTGAGAAATAACAGGTAAACATTCTATATTTATAACTTCTTGAAATTCATAATTTTGAGCATTTGAAGAAAGAAATCCTATAAAAAATAGAAATCCTAAATATATTTTTTTCATGTGAGTAATTGTTTAAACGTGCAATATAATGCAAAAATGCTTTATTTTTACCTAGAATTAAATTTTCTAAAAATCAAGTTCAAGTACAAGTACAAGTTCAAGTTCAAAAAGAATTTGAAGTTCAAAAACAATTACAACAATAAAATAAATGAAATAATAAAATAATAGTAGAATAATGGAAGTGAATGAACCAACTGAAAAAATTTATAATTTGGATGATAGATTAGTAAGATTTGCAGGAGAAAGTATTTTCTTTGTAAGAAAACTAAATAATTTTTTTGAAGTTGTATATTACAAAAATCAATTAATTCGTTCCTCTGGAAGCTCCTCTTTAAATTATGGAGAGTCTCAAGGTACT
>JAAURU010000160.1 GCA_012032075.1 Flavobacterium sp. | reverse complement strand
TGAGATTTCATTAGCTGGTAGATATGTGGTTTTAGTTCCTTTCTCTGACAGAGTTCTATTTCTCAAAAATAGATTCTAAAGAAGAAAAAGACAGACTAAAAAGACTGGTTCAATCTATTCGACCAAAAGGTTTTGGAGTTATTGTGAGAACAGTAGCTGAAGGCAGAAAAGTAGCTGAACTAGATAAAGATATCCAACTTTTATTAGAAAGATGGGTAAGTATGTGTAAAAAGCTGCAAAACGCTCATCATCCATCAAAAGTATTAGGAGAGCTCAATAAAGCTTCCTCAATGTTAAGAGATATTTTCAATGATACTTTTACAAGTATTCATATTGATGATGAAGAATTATACATTCAAACGAAGGACTATGTGCAAGAAATAGCTCCTGATAAAGTGTCTATCGTAAAACACTATCAGTCTAAAGATCTTCCTCTTTTTGAGAAATATCATATAGAAAGACAGATAAAAACCTCTTTTGGAAAAACAGTTTCCATGAGTAAAGGTGCATATTTAATTATTGAACACACAGAAGCTTTACATGTAATTGATGTAAATAGTGGAAACCGTTCTAATAAAGCTCTAAGCCAAGAAAATACTGCACTAGAAGTAAACATGATTGCTGCTGCTGAAATAGCTAGGCAACTTCGTTTGCGAGACATGGGAGGAATTATAGTTGTCGATTTTATTGACATGCAAAATGCAGAAAATAGAAAACAATTATATGATTTCCTAAGAGAAGAAATGAGTGACGATAAGGCCAAGCATAAAATCTTGCCTCCTAGTAAATTTGGATTAATTCAAATTACTAGACAAAGAGTTAGACCTGAAGTTAATATTAAAACTAGAGAAGAAGACCCTAATGAAAATGGGGAAATTGAAGCTCCTATCTTAATTATTGACAAAATAACGGCTGACCTAGAAAGAATTATAAAAGTCCATAAAAAAGTGGTGTTAAATGCACATCCTTTTGTGGCAGCATACCTTGAGAAAGGTTTTCCATCAATACGTTCAAAATGGTTTTTTGAACATAAAAAATGGGTGAAAATCATACCACGTGACGCTTACACGTATCTTGAATATCATTTCTTTGATAAACAAGGAAACCAAATTAAATAACAAAAACCGCTATTCTTAATTGAGTAGCGGTTTTTTTATTTAAAAACTATTAAAAACAAATTACCTTTTTATAAACTTTTTAATTCCTATTTCATTTTGACTATTAAGTACTTTAATCAAATACAAACCTGACAATAAGTTTGATACATCTATTTTATTATCAATTGTTTCTAATACTAGTTTTCCGTCTAATGTAAATAATGATATTTCTTTTATTTCTTCAGATGAATTAATATTTAAATATGAAGTTGTTGGATTTGGATATATTTCAAATTCATTAAAAGAAGTAAAGGTATCTGAATCTAAAGCAGCGTCAAATTCATACGGCCCTAAGTCAACCGTTCCTCCTTGTATTCTATCATTTCCATTTAAATCTTTTGTTCCTACAACACTTGCATTATTACCTGCATTAATAGCTGGTGAACCATTACTTAAAGAGTAATCACCGTTTACTAAATCGACAAATAGAGGATTAAAACCACTTGTATTAGCAGAACCACCACTTAAAGTAATCCCAGTAAAATTTGTTTCATCAATTGAATTAGTAATTGTAGCCGAAGTAATTACGCTTTCAATGAATCCTCCAATGGATCTTGCAGTAACTCCAGAAGCAGCTTTATTATTCCAAAATATACAATTTGAAATAGTAGCATTATGGTTAGCATTGGTATTTTTAGTCAGAGTAAGAGTAGTTCTATTCGTATTGCTCATCCCTGAAGCGGTTCCTCCATCAATATTATCAACAAAAGTACAATTAATCAGGTTTGAAACGATAGTTGCCCCACTTCCGTAAGAACGTAGCCACATAGAACTTCCAGCATATCCTGTTGCTGCTGCACTTGTGTCTAATACTTTATTCTTATTAAATAAAGAATTTGAAATTGAACAAGTCACTGTTGCATTACTAGTATTTGCTGAGTAGAGAACACCACCAATTGCAGATAGATTTTCAGAAAACTGACAATTGACAATCATTAAAGATCCTGTCCCTCCAGAAGCAGTAAATCCTGCACTGATTGCTCCACCAGCTTCCTTAGATACATTTCTAATTAATTTACAATTCGTAATTTTTAAATTTCTCGTACTACCATTTTTATGAATACCGCCACCATATCTAGATTCAGTAGCAGAGCTAGTACCTCCATTTGAATGGCCTCCAGATATAGTTAAACCATCTAGTTCGATATTATCTCCTATTAGATTTAACACTGTAAAACTATTATCATCACGAGTAGCATTTGTATAGGTTATATTGTTATCATCATTATCCATTAAATCTCCAGATAAAATAGTTTCATTAGTACCAAAAATTCTATCGGTTAATTGGGCTTCAGTTCCGTTAAAACCTCCGTACATTTTAGTTCCAGAAGCATTTACAGTAAATGAGATATTTCGATCAGAAATGTGAGGTTTATAAACACCCGCTTTAATCCAAATATCACTTCCACCACCACTAGCTAGTGCTTGCTCTAATGTTGTGTAAGCATTTGCCCACGAAGACCCATCATTAATCCCCGTAGCATCTTTGTCTACAAATATTGTATTAAACAAACAAACTCCGTTTGCACCAAAAGTAAAATTATCTAAAAACACTTTAGTAAATAAACTTGCGCTTGAATATTTTAAAGAAATATATTTATCAGAGCCTGTATACCCTGAAAAATCAACATCAAAAGCTTGAGTCGAGGTTGACAAAGCTACAGTTCCTAAACTAGTGAAAGTTGAAGCATTTGTCGGGTCACTCATTGTACCGTATTCAATAGTATTATATGTACTAAATGCACTATATCCTGTAAAACTAAGCGTCCCATTAAGCGACTGAAATTCAGGAAGAGTAGATTGGAAAACTGCATTTGCACCACCCATTACAAAAACTCTAGCTCCAGGATTACCAGAAGTCCCACTGTTAGGAGCAATATTAGTCCAACATCTTGGAAGCTGATTATTATCATACGAATCAAAATTCTCTTGAAAACACAAATTAACACCACAATCAGTAGTTGCAGAAACTGGTCCTACCCATTTTGAAAACTCATTTGATCCACAACTTGATCTGATATAAAAATCATATACTTTACTATGATCTAAACCTGTAAAAGTATAAGGATTAGTAGTGGCCATTTGTACAATCCCTGTACCTTGAGTAGCCCCTGTAGGCAAAGCTTCTATTTCCCATGCTGATTCCCCTAGACCATTTATCCATCCTATTTCAACAGAAGTTTGTGTTGGATTTGTTGCTGTAATAGAAGAAGGCCAAAGACAAGTTGAAAAATTAATATCAATATTGGGTTGATAATCTAAATTAGAAATTTGATCACAGGTAGCAGGATTTGCTGCATTGACAGAAGATGGTGTTGAATAGTTCTTAAATGCTTTTGAAGGAGAATACGCGGTGCCATTATTATAATTAGTAGCTTTTAAGGACGCATAGTGTTTCCCATAAGTCACTTCATTTACTGCAACAACAAGTTTATCCGTTCCATTATAATAAAATGGTATATCAAAATTGACAATAACTTCTAAAGCAGTGACCTCAATAGTACCATCAAATACTTGCACAAGATTTGCCAAAGGTATTTGATCTGGGTTCGTACTATAAAACCCTTGAGCATTGGTATGTCCAAGATAAACAACCCAATGCATCGCATTTGTGTAAGCTAAATTATCATTTCTTTTGTAAGTAAGCCTAGTGATATAACCAGAGGTTCCTACTTGAGCTACTTCATAAATAGTTTGACAGTAACTCTCCGCACTTGGTGTAGCAGGGCATTGACTATTTACATTCCCTGAACCAATACTAACAATTGTTTCTTGAGCAAAAGAAAGCGAAGAAATACACATAAGTACTACTAGTAAAATTGTTCTCATAATAAATATTTTATAGTTTATAATAGCAAAATTGCGCATAAAAAAAAGTCGTAGTAAAACGACTTTCTGAAACTGGGTTTTGACTTGCTAAAGAGTTTATCCAATATTTTGAACGATGGTTAAGAATTCTTCTTTTTTATCATTTGAAATTGAAACCGATTTATCATTATCCATAATAATATAACCTCCATCTTTCTTTATGTATTCTTTAATGTATTTCAAATTGATTAAATAAGAACGATGCGGTTTGTAAAAATTAGTCTGTCCTTCCATGACTTCAACAAAATGTTTTAAAGGCTTACACACTAATAATTCAGTTTCTTTTATAGTACTAACTTTGGTATACATACCATCTGCTTCAAATAGAATAATATCCTCAAAATTGACAAACTTAAATCCGTCAGCAAAAGGCAATCCTATTTTATTAAAATTAGCCGATTTTAAACTCTTTTTTAACTCTTCTAATTTTGTACTAATTTCAGATTTCCCTATTTGTTGAATCGCTTTTTCAATAGCCTCTTTAACTGTTTCCGCTCGTAAAGGTTTCAGTAAATAATCTATTGCCGATAACTGAAAAGCCTTAATTGCATATTCGCTATAAGCAGTAGTAAATATTATTTCGAAATTAAACTCTTCTTTATTCACAAAATCTACAATTTCTAAACCCGAATGTTCTGGCATTTCAATATCCAAAAAACAATTTTCGGTCGATGCTCTTTGATTAATTGGATTCCAGAAAGCAAATCTTCGGCTTGAAAAACAACATCAATCTTAGTCGTATTTTCCTTGATCAAAATTTCTAGCAAATTTCTTGCTTTTGGTTCATCATCAATAATTATTGCTTTCATATTTAGATTCTAAAGTGTTCTTAAGTTTATTAAATAGTACTTATTTTAGTATTGGAATCAGCAAAGTAACTTTTGTACCAACAGGTTCCTTATTTTCATTTACTAAATCATCAATGGTTACTCCTATTTTCCTTTCTTTGCCAAAATTTAATAATTCCAACCTATTTTGATTCGCTTTTACGGCAAACGATTGGTGTTTTTTATTGCGAAGCTGAGCCGCTCTTTCTCTTCCGATTCCATTATCTAAAACCTCACACTTTACCATTTGCTGTTCTTTCAAAATGTCAAAAAATATCTCTAGAACTCGATTGGTTTTTTTATGCAACAAACCATGTTTAACAGCATTTTCAACATAAGGTTGAATAAGCATCGTAGGTATTTTTACATCTTCAATACATTCCGTATTTGTAATTCTATAGGTAAACTTATCTTCGAAACGCAATTTTTCTAATTCTAAATAAATGTTTAAACATTCAATTTCTTCCTTTACGGAAATGTATCCTTTGGAACTATGATCTAAATAAGCCCGAATTAAATCGGCAAATTTGGCTAGATATGAACTGGCCAAGTCCTTCTGATTTAAAATGATATATTCTTGAATAGAATTTAAAGCATTAAATATAAAATGAGGATTCATTTGCGATTTTAAATTTTCCAATTTGAGAGTCGCTAATTCATTCTCAAACTTGGCCTTTTTTAAAGCTAACTCTTTTTCCTTTTCTTTTACCGCTAATTTATTTCTGTAAAAAAGCATCATCAAACCAAAAGCAACTAAAACAAGACTAACTATAAACCACCATTTCTTCCAATATGGTTGGTTAATTTGAAAAGTAATTTGTTCTGATAAATAAACTTTATCATTTCTGTTTTTAGCTCTAATTTCAAATATGTATTTTTTTGAGGGAAGACTAGTGAAATTTACAAAATTTGAATTTCTATCTATCGAAATCCAATCTTCATTAAGTCCTAATAACCGATATTCAAATGCTAATTCATCTTCAGGATAATAGCCATTAACATGAAAAGTAATTTTAATTCTATTCTTATTGTAAGGTAAAATATATTTTTTTTGAACTATAGTGTCTCTTTCATTAATCCCAATTGCTTTTATATAAATTTCTTTTGGAGTATACTTTTTTTGAAAGCTATTTTTATTAATTTCAAAAATGGCTTCTTGACTAACAAACAAAACACTTTTATTATTAACTATTACACCTTTTACATTACCAATTGTTGAAGTGTTATTAATCAAAGAAGGTTTGAATGCATTAGAGGCTGCATCAAAAATCTGAATACCTTTATCAGTTACAATCCATACATCATTTCCATCTGCTTTAATTTCTTGAATAATAATTGATTTCAGACCATTTGTAAGATCAATTTTTTTACAAATTTATTATTTGCATATCCTAAAATTCCTTCTGAAAAAGTCGCAATCCAAACAATGTCATTCGTTGTTTTACAAATGTCTTTTGCTGTGATACTTTTGTTGTTATATTGCACAATTTTCTCTTTAAAAACACTGTCATACACAACTAAATTATCTACATAAGAAACAAATATTTGATGATTTTCATTATCTGAAAAAGAGCGATATGCTCTACTAAAATTTAGATTTTTTATCTTATGCAATGTATTGTTTTCAAAATTTAATACAGTAGCTCTATCAAAGCCCGCATAAACAATAGTATTTGAGTTTCCTATTTGTTGAAGGTCTTTTGCGTTATTTAAACCTTGTAGTGAGGATAGTTTTCTGGAGTTTAAATGATAACTATAAACAGAACCTTCAGTACTTATCAATAATATTTTTTCTTTTTCTAAAAATAATAAAGCAGAAATTTTTCTTTTATTCTTAATTGCTACTTTATCTTTAATTCCTGTTTTTAAATCCAACAGAAACAAATCACCTTTAGTCGTTCCCACAGCTATGTTTGAAGGGGTGATTTTTCTACAACTGAAATAATTTCATTATTGACTACATTTTTATACGATTTAATATTTAAACTTGGTACTATAAAAATCCCATTGTTTAATGTTGAAAACCAGACTGTTTCATTTTCATCAATAATGCATTTAGTAATAAAATCATTTTTAAAAATAACCTCTTTTAAGAAAAACTGCTTCTTATTTTTATTCAAAATTATAACTCCGTTTGAAGTACAAAACCATAAATCTTCTTTGTTTTCTAAAATCGTTATAATTCTATTATTTTTAAGTTCATTAGTGAATTCGACTGGTACAAAATCATTTTCATACTTTATAAAAAAATGATTTTCATTCAAAACATTATCGTAAATAAGCAAATATAATTCTTCTTGATAATTGAAAAGCTTTGGAAAGAAATTACTACCAAATAATGCAATTTGAGAGTTAAAAACCTCCACTTTTTCTGAAGCTGTAATAGTAAAAACCACATTATCTCCTGTGAAATAAATTGTATCCTTTTGTTTATAAGGAGCACGAATAACAGGAACTTTGTTGTGTGAAGGGAGGATTACTTCTTTTCTTTCTTTGGTCACCAAATCAATTGAAAAAACAACTGTTGTTGAAAATATGTATAACTTATTTCCCAGAAATATGAATTCGGCCAACTCTCCTTTTAATTCGTTTTTTAAATCTAAAAAAAGCTCAAGAGAGTTATTTTAAAAAAGAAGAATTGTCCAGAAATGTTATTGCACCATAGCTGGTTATTATCATCTTGTTTTAAACCAAAAACAGAAAGACCTCTTTTTTCTCTGTTGGAATACGAAACATATTCTTTTCCATCAAATCGAAACAACCCTTTGTCGGCTGCCAACCATATAAACCCTTTAGTATCTTCAAGAATATCATAAAATTCAACATCGGGTAAGCCTTCTTTTTCAGTTAACTTTATAGCAATAGGGTCTTGGGCAAACGATATGTTTACCATTAAAAACAGAAAAATGCCATATGAAAGTAAGGTTTTCAACTATTCAAAAATAGAACTTTGAAATGAGATACTGTTATAGTATTTCTGAAAACCCTCTTTTTGACTTTCTAAATTAGTTGTTTTCT
>JAAURU010000159.1 GCA_012032075.1 Flavobacterium sp. | reverse complement strand
TCAATTAAGTAAGTAATTAAAATAAAATTTTCAATTTTCATAGAAAATGTTAATTAAAAACCACAAAGAAAATATAAAATTACTTTGTGGTTTGTATTATTACAGTAAATAGAAGTAAATTTATTTTGACATTTGCTCAGCCATAAATAAGGCATTATAAGCATTTACAATTTTTCCTGTTTTTGAAATTGTTGAAAAATTTACTTTATGTCTATTTTCATCTTCTCCTACAGTTACATTATTTTTTAATGGAGTACCACTTTCCATTATGATTTGTTTTACTTGAGCAGCAGACAATTTTGGATAATAAGAACGAATTAAAGCGGCAACTCCTGCTACATTAGGAGAAGCCATTGAAGTTCCTTGTAAATATTCATAAGTTTGATTAGGAGTTGTAGCATAAATTTGAACTCCAGGAGCATAAATATCTACATTTTTAGTACCATAATTTGAAAAACTAGCTGCCATTTTTGAACCATAACTTGGAGCTAATGCACCAATTATTAAAACATTATTAGAAACTTCTGGAGCACCATCGTAAGAATCACTAGGATATTTGTTCTCAACATCTAAATCTTTAGAATCGTTTCCAGCAGCAAAAATGACTAATACATCTTTTTTAGCAGCGTATTTTAAAGCATCAATAACCCAATCTTTATTTGGTGAATAATATTTTCCAAAAGAGCCATTGATAACTTTAGCACCATTATCTACTGCATAACGAATTCCTAAAGCGATGTCTTTATCATATTCATCACCATTTGGCACTGCTCTTACAGCCATAATTTTTACATTATTGGCAACACCATCTCCACCTTTTCCATTTCCTCTAACTTGAGCAACAATTCCAGACACATGTGTTCCATGTTTAGCACCTTCTGGATCTGGTCCAATTACATTGTTGTTACCATATTTAGTATCATTAATATCATTTGGATTATCTCCAACTATTGAACGACCATCAAAATCAACATTTAAATTATAATTTAATTGATCTGCAAAGTGATCAATACCCCCTTTTATTTGTGTTGTAAATTCAGCAACTGTTCCATCTGGAAAAACTCTTTGTAAAAAGAAATTTTTATAATTATTTAAAGCTTCACTGTCAGTTGTCATAGCTTTTAAATCTGCTTCAGTAAAATCCTCTTTTTTCAAATAATTTTGCAGTTCTTTAGCAGCATTTAAAAGTCCTTCATAAAACTGTTTCCTTTCAGTAGCCGTTTTTATTTCAGCATCTAATTCTGCTTTTGCTTTTGCATAATCAGGAGTTGCAGGACCTTTTTTAACAATGCGAGTCATTTCTAATTGCTCATTGTTACTATCACCTAGAAAATTCCATCCATTAATATCATCTACATAACCATTTTTATCGTCATCCTTTCCGTTTCCAGCTATTTCTTTTGGGTTAACCCAAATAACTCCTTTTAAATCTTCATGACGAATATCTACTCCTGAATCTACAATTCCTACAATTACAGTTGTGCTTTTTTTGCCTTTTAATAATTCATTATACGCTTTGTCAACACTCATTCCAGGCACACTATCTTTTACCAAATCTAAATGACTCCATCTTTGTAAATCTGCTTCAGCTAAAGGAGTAATTTTTAAAGGTAAATTATCTATATTTTCAACAGGTGTGGATATTATTTGTTTTGCACCACCACAACTAGCCAGTATTATTGCTAATGTTGCTGATAAATAAATAGGTTTTAAGTTTTTCATTTATATAATTATTTTATTCGTATTAGTTAATATCACAAAATTGAACTTAAAAAATCACATTTTACTAACTTCTTAACACTATTTTAAGATTTCTTCACAAGTAAATACCTCTTTTAAGCGTATTCCTTTTTCAGTGTCTTGTAAAGTGATGATTTCATTATGTGCATCATGTTCTAAAAATAAGTAGTAATTATTTGCTACTGCTACTTTTAAAAAGATGTCTTTTTCATCCATAGAAAGTAAAGGTCTTGTATCATAGCCGGTTACATAGGGAAGTGGAATATGACCCGCAGTAGGTAATAAATCAGCCATAAAACAAATCATCTTCCCTTTGTAATTAATCATTGGAATCATTTGTTTTTCAGTATGTCCATCTGCAAAAAAGATACCAAAATCGAGTTCACTAGTATCTATAAACCCGTTTTTTGATCTAGAAATAAAGTGTAACTGTCCGCTTTTTTGCATTGGTAAAATATTTTCAGTTAAAAAGGATGCTTTTTCCCTAGCATTAGGTTTAGTTGCCCATTCCCAATGATTTTCATTAGTCCAATACTTGGCATTTTTAAAAGCGACCTCATAACCTGTTTTATCAGTATTCCAATTAACACTTCCTCCGCAATGATCAAAATGTAAGTGCGTCATAAAAACATCGGTAATATCATCTCTATGAAAACCCTTTTCTTTTAAAGATTTATCTAAAGAATGGTTTCCCCAAAGTGAATAATAGCCGAAAAACTTATCAGATTGTTTATTACCCATTCCCGTATCAATTAAAATTAATCGATTCCCATCTTCAATTAATAAACAACGTGTAGCAATATCTATTAGGTTATTTTCATCTGCAGGGTTTGTTCTATTCCAAATTGTTTTAGGTACAACTCCAAACATAGCTCCACCATCTAATTTAAAATTTCCTGCTTCAATGGGGTATAAATTCATTGTTTTTAATTTTTTGCAAAATACAAATTTTGTATTAAAAAATGAGTTCAACACCTGCTATAAATAAAAGTTATCTATAAATAAGTTATAAAAATGTTATGAAACCTTGTAATAAGCATTATATGAATTATATTTGCAATTAATTTAGACAAAATCAAAATAACAAATTATGATTAAAGTATCTGATACTGCTAGAAAAAAATCGTTGAAATGATGCAAGATGATGGTTTTGATGCTGCTCAAGATTATGTTAGAGTAGGTGTAAAAAGTGGAGGTTGCTCTGGATTGTCTTATGAACTAAAATTTGACAAAGAAATAGGTGAAAACGACAAAGTTTTTGAAGATAATAATGTAAAAGTTGCTGTTGAAAAGAAAAGTTTTCTTTACTTAATAGGTACAACATTAGAATTTTCAGGAGGGTTAAATGGAAAAGGTTTCGTTTTTAACAATCCTAATGCGCAAAGAACTTGCGGATGTGGAGAAAGCTTCTCTTTATAAGCCTACCCAACCCTTCCATAGGAAGGGCTTTTAAAAGATGTGAAACATTAAAATTCCTATTTCCCTAGTAGGAATTCCCCTTTTAGGGGATAGGGGTTAAACATGAGCAAATATACAGAAGACGACTTAAAAGTCGAATTAGAAAATAAAGAATATGAGTACGGATTCTACACGGAGTTGGAATCTGATACTTTCCCAATTGGTTTAAATGAAGATATAGTGCGTGCTATTTCTTTGAAAAAGGGTGAACCAGAATGGATGACTGAATGGAGATTAGAAGCTTTTAGAGCTTGGCAAGAAATGATTGAACCTGAATGGGCAAATGTTAATTACATCAAACCCGATTTCCAAGCCATTTCTTATTATTCTGCTCCAAAAAAAGCTGATCCAAATAAAACCTTAGACGATGTTGACCCAGAGTTGCTAGCGATGTACAAAAAGCTAGGAATTTCTGTAGATGAACAAAAGAAAATTAATAATGTTGCTATAGACATTGTAGTAGATTCAGTTTCAGTAGCTACAACATTCAAAAAAACCTTAGCTGAAAAAGGAATCATTTTCATGAGTATTTCAGAAGCCATAAAAGAACATCCTGAATTAGTTCGTAAATATTTAGGAACTGTTGTGCCAACAAAAGATAATTTTTATGCAGCTTTAAATTCAGCGGTTTTTTCAGATGGTAGTTTCTGTTATATTCCAAAAGGAGTTCATTGTCCCATGGAGCTTTCAACCTATTTTAGAATCAATCAAGCAGGAACTGGTCAGTTTGAAAGAACACTTGTAATTGCAGATGAAGGAAGTTATGTTTCTTATTTAGAAGGCTGTACAGCTCCAAGTAGAGATGAAAATCAGTTACACGCAGCTGTGGTAGAATTAATTGCTTTAGATGATGCTGAAATAAAATATTCAACCGTTCAAAATTGGTTCCCTGGTAACAAAGAAGGAAAAGGTGGTGTTTATAATTTTGTAACGAAAAGAGGTTTATGTGAGCAAAACGCAAAAATCTCTTGGACACAAGTAGAAACAGGTTCAGCTATAACTTGGAAATATCCTTCTTGTATTTTAAAAGGAGATAATTCAATAGGTGAGTTTTACTCTATTGCTGTTACGAATAATTTCCAACAAGCAGACACAGGAACAAAAATGGTTCACTTAGGAAAAAACACTAGATCAACCATAATTTCAAAAGGTATTTCTGCTGGGAAATCACAAAATAGTTATAGAGGTTTAGTACAAATTTCATCAAGGGCAGATAATGCTAGAAATTTCTCACAATGTGATAGTTTATTAATGGGTAATGAATGTGGAGCACATACTTTCCCTTATATTGAAAGTAAAAATACATCAGCAAAAATAGAACATGAAGCAACTACTTCAAAAATAGGTGAAGATCAAGTTTTCTATTGTAACCAAAGAGGAATTCCTACAGAAAAAGCAATAGCTTTGATTGTAAATGGTTTTAGTAAAGAAGTATTGAATAAGTTACCTATGGAATTTGCCGTAGAAGCACAAAAACTATTAGAAATCTCCTTAGAAGGTTCGGTTGGATAATGAGTAAAACAGTAATCATTATTGGCTCTTCAAGAAAGAATGGAAATACAACTAGAATTGTAAGTGAAATAGCTAATCAATACAATTTAGACAGTATAAATTTAAGTGATTATAACTTCTCTTATTATGATTATGAAAGTAAAAATAGAGATGACGATTTTTTTGAATTAATTAAAGGAATACTTGAAAATTATGACACTTTAATATTTGCTACTCCAGTATATTGGTATAGTATGAGTGGTATAATGAAAGTGTTTTTTGATAGATTTTCCGATTTACTTAGAATAGAAAAAGAAACAGGCAGAAAATTACGAGGAAAAAACATGGCAGTTATTTCAAATTCTCATGACAGTGAAATTGATTATGATTTTTACATTCCTTTTAAAAAATCAGCTGATTATTTAGGAATGAACTATTTAGGACAAACGCATTTTAATGCTGATAAACCAGAAGAAATAAAAAATTTAGAATTAGCTTTTATATAAAATAAAAACAAAATGTTATCAATTAAAAACTTACACGCTTCAGTAGAAGATAAAGAAATATTAAAAGGATTAAATCTTGAAATTAAAGCAGGAGAAGTACATGCAATTATGGGTCCAAATGGTGCCGGAAAAAGTACTTTGGCATCTATTGTTGCTGGAAATGAAAACTATGAAGTTTCCAAGGGAGAAATTTTTTTAGAAGGAGAAGAAATTTCAGAATTAGCTCCAGAAGAAAGAGCACACAAAGGGGTTTTTCTTTCGTTTCAATATCCTGTTGAAATTCCTGGTGTTTCAGTTACCAATTTTATTAAAACAGCAATCAACGAAGGCAGAAAAGCAAAAAGGTTTAGAAGACATGCCTGCTAATGAAATGCTGAAAAAAATTCGTGAAAAGTCAGAATTATTAGAAATGGATAAAAAATTCCTTTCACGTTCGTTAAATGAAGGTTTTTCTGGTGGTGAAAAGAAACGTAACGAAATCTTTCAAATGGCAATGTTAGAACCTAAGATAGCCATTCTAGATGAAACCGATTCTGGTTTAGATATCGATGCACTTCGAATCGTTGCTAACGGAGTAAATAAATTGAAAAGTAAAGACAATGCTGTAATAGTGATTACACATTACCAAAGATTATTAGAATATATCGTTCCTGATTTCGTTCATGTTTTGATGGATGGAAAAATCGTAAAATCGGGTAATGCTTCTTTAGCATTGGAACTAGAAGAAAAGGGTACGACTGGATTAAAGCAGAATTACAATAGTTTACAGTTTCAGTCACGGTTTACAGAAACTGCGACTGATTACTGCGACTGAACACCAAAAATATGGATTTAAAAGATAAATTACTTTCGTCATACATTGCAATTGAAGAGAAATTCGATATGGATTCAGAGTTGCATGAAGTGCGAAATCAAGCCATAAAAACTCGAAAACAAAGGTTTCCCTTCTAAAAAAGAGGAAGCTTGGAAATATACTTCTCTAAATGCAATTTTAAAGAATGATTTTTCGGTTTTCCCAAAGCACGAAAACGCAATCGAATTCAAAGATGTAAAAAAATACTTTTTGCATGAAGTAGATACCTACAAATTGGTATTTATTGACGGAAAATTTAGTTCGTTTTTATCATCAACTACACACGAAGGAATTGATGTTTGCTTGTTGTCTTCGGTTTTAACCAAACCAAAATATAAAACAACTTTAGAAACATATTTTAATCAAGTTGCTAAAAAAGACGAATCTTTAACTTCATTAAATACTGCTTTTGCACAAGAAGGAGCTTATATTAATATTCCAAAAAATAAAATAGCTGATAAACCAATTGAAATTATTTACTTTTCTACTGGAACAGAAGCTGCCTTAATGGTGCAACCAAGAAATTTAATTATTGTTGGTGAAAATGCTCAAGTACATATTATTGAACGTCATCAAAGCTTAAATAGTAATCCGGTTTTAACCAATTCGGTTACTGAAATTTTTGCAGATAAAAGCTCTTTTGTTGATTATTATAAAATACAAAATGATGTACAATCAGCAAATTTAATTGACAATACGTATATTTCTCAAAACGAAAAAAGTCATGCTTCTGTACATACTTTTTCTTTTGGTGGAAATATCACTCGTAACAATTTGAATTTCTATCATAAAGGAGAATATATCGAATCGACTTTAAAAGGAATAACGATTATTGGAGACAAGCAACATGTTGATCATTATACTTTAGTGCAACACGCAACTCCAAATTGCGAAAGTCACCAAAATTATAAAACCATTCTTAGTGACGCAGCAACAGGAGTTTTCAATGGTAAAATTTTCGTTGAAAAAGAAGCCCAAAAAACAAATGCTTTTCAACAAAACAATAATATTTTATTGAGCGATAAAGCAACAATCAATGCAAAACCACAATTAGAAATTTTTGCAGATGATGTGAAGTGTTCCCATGGTTGTACCATTGGTCAATTAGATGAAACCGCTATGTTTTATATGCAACAAAGAGGAATTCCTAAAAAAGAAGCACGAGCTTTATTAATGTATGCTTTTTCAAATGAAGTAATACAAAGTATTAAAATACCAGAATTAAAACAACGAATCACTAAGATTATAGCTAACAAGTTAGGTGTAAAAATGGGATTTGAGTTGTAGAAAATAAAATTGATTTATGGAAAATATTCAGTATTGGTGTAGAATTTTAGGATTAATATTTGACATAATAGGAATTGTAATGTTGTTTTATAATGGTTTACCATTTAATCCAGATGTTTTAGATTCATATGTTGAAATTGAGATTTTGGAATCTGAAAAACCAAAACTTAATAGGCAAAAAAAATTGTCATTTATTTCATTATTTATTCTAATTATTGGTTTTGTTTTACAGTTAATTGGAAGCTTTTAGAATCAATGAAGGAGTTATATTTTGTTTGATTTCAATGAATATTAAATTGTTATTATGAACAGATATATTTATTTAATTTCAATTATACTATAATATAACATCTGTTAAATAATCTATTCACATTTTAACCTTTATTTATTCTACTTTTAAACAATCAAGTTGTAAATTTATAATCAAATTGATATGAAATGTTTGATGTTCAAAAAGTAAGAGCTACTTTGGTTTAATTTTCAGCAAAATTAATTAAAGGTTTGATGTTATGATTGTCAGCTTCTCGTAAAGCGCTTATATACTTTTTTCGAGTTTCATCTGCTAATAATCTATTTT
>JAAURU010000158.1 GCA_012032075.1 Flavobacterium sp. | reverse complement strand
TGATGAATTCCACTTTTATCCAGTTAAAGGAGGTAATTCAATTAAAGTTTCATGTTCCTCACAAGAATGGTGTGGTCATACTTATATGGAATTGTTAAATAAAGAAAGGTATGAGGTTAGTCTAAATTCTTATTTTGAAGGAGAAGGATTTACTAATTTGAAAATGGATAAAAGTCTATTAGAAGATGATATTTGGACAATGATTAGATTGTTTCCAAAAGATTTACCCGCAGGCAACAGAAAAGTAATTCCTTCATTTTTCTATTTAAGATTACTGCATAAAGAAGTAAAAGCATATAATTGTACGATTGAATTGATTGCCAATGATGCAAACACAGTGTACTCAATTAAGTATCCAGAATTGAACAGAAATATAAGTATTACTTTCGAAAATTCATTTCCTTATAAAATTGTTTCATGGGAAGAATCTTATCCAGATGGATTTGGTTCCAATGCAAAAACTTTAACTACAAAAGGAACACTTTTACAAACAATTAAAAGTGATTATTGGAATAAGAATAGTAATGACGATAAAGATTTAAGAAGTAAATTAAAGCTTGATTAATATAATAAAAAGTATTTAAAAAAGTAAAAGGGAAACTAATCAGTAATAAGTCTCCCTTTTAAGTTATTAAGTATTTGTATTACATCCTATATACTATTGCATTAACATTCATTCCTGCACCTACAGAAGCAAATATAACAACATCTCCTTTAGTTAAGCTGTGATTTTCTAACTCTCCTTTAACTAATAAATCATATAAAGTAGGTACAGTTGCCACACTCGAATTTCCAAGTCTATGAATACTCATTGGCATTACACCTTCTGGAGGAGTTTGTTTGTATAATTTGTAAAAACGTTGAATAATCGCTTCATCCATTTTCTCATTAGCTTGATGAATAAGAATTTTTTTTACATCTTTAATGTCAATTCCACTATTGTCTAAGCATGTTTTCATCGCTTTTGGTACGTTGCTTAAAGCAAATTCATATATTTTTCTACCATACATTTTTATGTAGCGAACATCAGGATCGTGAGTTTTATTAAAAGAATTTCCAAAGAATAAATAATAGGCTTCATCATAAGTAAAACTAGCCGATTCATGTGCTAAGATGCCACCATCGTCATTAGTTGCTTCAATAACTGTTGCACCAGCACCATCAGAATAAATCATGGAATCTCTATCATGTAAATCAACCACTACTAGTATAATGTTTCTGCTCCAATTACTAAACATTTTTTGCCATTCTAGCTTGAATAAAAGCTTTTGCTTGTATAACACCTTCAACCCATCCTGGACATCCAAATAACATATCGTAAGCTACACATTTTGGATTTTTAATGCGTAAATCAAACTTTACTCTTGTAGCTAAACTAGGTAAAGTATCCGCTTGTATAGCTCCATTTTTTACATTCCCAAAATTATGTGCAAAAATGATATAATCAATAGTTTCAGGGTCAATATTGGCATCTTCAATGGCTTTTTTTGCAGCAATTGAGGCTATGTCAGATGTGTTTAAATCGTTTGTAACATACCTTCTTTCTTGTATTCCAGTTATTTCTAAAAATTTTTGAGCCACAATATCATTAGGATGAGGAAAAGGAGTGCCATCATCGTTTAAAAAAACATGTTTCGCAAAATCAACATTAAACACAACTTCTGTTGGAATATAGCTTCCAGAACCAGTTATTTTTATATTCATGGTAAAATATTGGGTTAACAACACGAAATTATAGATTATTTCTTAATATTAGATTAAAATAGAATAATAATTTCAATAAATTAACAAATAATCAATAATAAGATTTAAAAATGATTTATTCGTAATGTTTTGCTTTAATGGCATCTTTTTTATTGAAATTTTATCTGCATAACAGTTGCCATACTCAAAGCATTGGTTTTCATTTGTTCAGCATATTTGCCTTTAAAATGCAAATCAATTGTAGAATATAAATGATTAAGCCAACTATCAAAATGTGCTTTTGTAAAAGGATGTTTTTCGTGTATGTTTTTATGAATTTGAAACATATTATTACTGTAACCACCTTTCATAAATAACGATTGTTCCCAAAAAGTTGCTAAAATCCCAAAATGTTCGTCAAGATGTTGGTTCACATCTGTTATTTTGGTAAAGAAAAAATTAATGGTAGGATCTGCTAATAATTTTTCATAAAATTCTCGCATGATTAGTAAAATATCTTCTTTTGTTTCTATGTCTTTCATTATTTGATTAAATTATAATTAGTAAAATTAAGCAAAGTTATTTTAGTAAGAAAAAAATCGATTCTTTTAGCGTTAAAAATTTTATTCTTTTCTATTCCAATAGAACAAATGTTTCATCTTTAGACTGTTTTTGCTTTAGAAACACATCATTTGTCTTACATAATGCTTCAAATTTACTATTGTAAATTCCACTATAAAGCTACATTTACAGTTGTGTATTTTAGTGATTTCGCATTAATAGGTTATTAAAATTACATAATTAAAATAAATACTATTAAAAAAATTAAGAATGTACTACATAGGTTATGATTTAGGGAGTTCGTCTATTAAGATTGCAATTGTAAATTCGACTTCTGGGGAACAAATAATTACAATTAATGAACCCTCAAATGAAATGTCTATTCTTTCCAAGCAACCAGATTGGGCGGAGCAAAATCCTAATTCTTGGTGGGAATATATCTGTAAAGGTACTCAAAGAGCTATAAAGGAAACTAATATTGATGCTTCAAAAATAACAGGAATTGGAATATCCTATCAAATGCATGGTTTGGTTATTGTCGATGAAGATGGTAGTCCACTTAGAGATTCTATTATATGGTGCGATAGTAGAGCAGTCAAAATAGGAGAAAAAGCTTTTGAAGAGTTAGGGAATGAAAAATGTGCGTCTAACTTATTAAATTCCCCAGGTAATTTTACAGCTTCAAAATTAAAATGGGTGAAAGAAAACGAACCAGAAGTTTATGCAGCTATTTATAAAATGATGCTTCCGGGTGATTTTATAGCATACAAATTTACTGATGAAATTACAACTACAAAAAATGGTTTGTCTGAAGGAATACTTTGGGATTACAAAGAAAATAAAATAGCAAATTGGTTATTAGATTATTACAATATTGATGCTGATTTAATTCCTAGAATTGTGGAAAACTTTACAAATCAAGGGGTTGTAAGTGATAAAGCATCTAAAGAATCTGGTTTGCCTATTGGTATTCCAATTGTGTATAGAGCAGGTGATCAACCCAATAATGCATTATCATTAAATATTCTAAGAAATGGTGAAGTTGCAGCGACTGGTGGTACTTCTGGAGTTTTATATGCTGTAACTAATAATTTACAATCTAAAGAATCATCAAGGATAAATAGTTTTGTGCATGTAAATTATACTAATAGTAATCCAACCGTTGGTAAATTATTGTGCATTAACGGTTCTGGAATTCAATACAGATGGTTGCTAAATAATTTGAAATATGATTCTTATGAAGCTATGAATGAAGGTGCTTCAAATGTTCCAATTGGTTCAAATGGTGTAGTAATTATTCCTTTTGGAAATGGTGCCGAACGAATGTTGAATAGTAAAAATATTGGCTCACATATTTTAAACTTAAATTTCAATATCCACAACCAAGCACATTTATGTAGAGCAGCTTTAGAAGGAATTGCTTTTTCATTTGTATATGGAATGGAAATTCTTAAAGATGATACTACCGATATTAAAGTGATTAGAGCAGGAAATGATAATCTTTTTCGTTCAGAAATTTTTTCAAATACTGTGGCAACTTTAATTGGATATGAGATTGAAATTTATAATACCACAGGAGCTGTTGGTGCAGCTAGAGCGGTTGGATTAATAGATGGTGATTTTGAAAAATTTGGTGAAAAAATTACCAAAAACGATTTTGTACAGAAATATATACCAATAGAGAATATAGAACCATATGTTAAGGCATATAAAAATTGGAAAAAAGAATTAGAAACATTGTTAAACAAAAAATAATAAACAAAATGATAGTTTTAGGAAACAAAGAATATTACAAAGGAATTGGGCAAATTCAATTTGAAGGTAAAGAATCAGATAATCCTTTAGCATTTAAATACTATAATCCAAATCAGGTTGTAGCAGGTAAAACCATGAAAGAGCATTTTAAATTTGCTATTGCTTACTGGCATACTTTCTGTGGTCAAGGTTCAGATCCCTTTGGCCCTGGAACACAAAATTTTCCATGGGATCAATCTAATGATGCTGTACAAGCAGCAAAAGACAAAGCAGATGCTGCTTTTGAATTTATCACTAAAATGGGTTTCGATTATTATTGTTTTCATGATTATGATTTAATTCAAGAAGGGGCAACTTTTGCAGAATCAGAGAAACGTTTGGCAACAATTACTGATTATTTAAAAGAAAAACAAAAAGCTTCTGGTGTAAAATTACTTTGGGGAACAGCTAATTGTTTCTCAAATCCTCGATACATGAACGGAGCTTCAACCAATCCAGAATTTAATGTAGTTGCAAGAGCTGGTGGCCAAATAAAATTAGCATTAGATGCAACCATAGCCTTAGAAGGAGAAAATTATGTGTTTTGGGGAGGAAGAGAAGGATATATGTCACTTTTAAATACCGATATGGGTCGCGAATTAGATCACATGGCTCAGTTTTTAGCTATGGCAAGAGATTATGCGCGTTCTCAAGGTTTTAAAGGAACTTTCTTCATTGAACCTAAACCAATGGAACCTTCTAAACACCAATATGATTTCGATTGTGCAACAGCTATTGGGTTTTTGAAAAACTACGGTTTAGACAAAGATTTTAAAATGAATATCGAAGTAAATCATGCTACGTTAGCCCAACATACTTTCCAACATGAACTAGAAGTTGCAGCAAAAGCAGGAATGTTAGGAAGTATTGATGCGAATAGAGGAGATTACCAAAATGGTTGGGACACAGACCAATTCCCAAATAACATTCAAGAAACTACAGAAGCAATGTTAGTATTTTTAAAAGCTGGAGGTTTACAAGGTGGTGGAGTTAATTTTGATGCTAAAATAAGAAGAAATTCAATCGATATGGAAGATGTTTTTCTCGCTCATATTGGTGGTGCTGATACTTTTGCTAGAGCATTATTAACTGCTGATAAGATTATTACATCATCTCCATATGAAAACTTAAGAAAGCAGCGCTATAGTTCATTTGATTCAGGTAAAGGAAAAGATTTTGAAGAGGGTAAATTATCGCTTACTGACTTATATAAAATTGCGCAAGAAAATGGAGAATTACCTTTAGTAAGCGGAAAACAAGAACTTTTTGAAAACATTATTAATCAATTTATATAACCTAATTATGGGAAATTCAAATTCAAAATACCTTTAAAACTTACATTTATTGCAACTTTAGGAGGGTTATTATTTGGTTATGATACAGGTGTAATATCTGGAACGGTGGGTTCTTTAGATGCTGTTTTTGTAATACCAAAAGGATTAACAGAAACGGCAGCAAATGCTTTTAAAGGGTTTATAGTTTCAAGTGCCTTAATAGGTTGTATTATTGGTGGTATTTTTAGTGGATTAATAAGTAAAAAATTTGGAAGAAAAAAAGGCTTACTTATTGCAGCAGTTTTATTTTTAATATCTGCCATTGGTTCAGCTGTTCCTGAACTTTTTATTAAAACTATTGGTGAAGCGGATCATACTTTTTCTACGATTTTTATCATTTATAGAATTATTGGTGGTGTTGGAGTAGGTCTTGCTTCTATGCTTTCTCCACTATATATTGCCGAAATTGCTCCTGCAAAAAATAGAGGGCGATTAGTTTCTTATAATCAATTAGCTATCGTTGCAGGTTTTATGGTGGTTTATTTTGTGAATTATTTTATTTCTAAAATGGGTGGTTCAGATGAATGGTTGAATCAAGTAGGCTGGAGATGGATGTTTGCTTCTGAAATTATTCCAGCTGGATTGTTTCTTGTATTCTTATTTTTTGTTCCAGATACGCCTCGTTCTTTAATGCTAAAATCTAAACCAGAAGAAGCTTTGCTAGTTCTTAAAAAAGTAAATGGTGAAGAAGAAGCAAATAAAATATATAGAGAAATAAATACTTCAATAGAAAATAAAGCAAGCGGTCATTTATTCTCTTTTGGAACATTGGTAATCTTTATTGGAATTATGTTATCTGTTTTCCAACAATTTGTGGGTATTAATGTTGTTCTATATTATGCTCCTGAAATTTTTAAGAAAATTGATCCAAATACTGATGGAGCTTTACTTTTAACCATAATTGTAGGAATTGTAAATTTCCTTTTCACTATAGTAGCCATTAAAACGGTAGATAAATATGGTAGAAAACCATTAATGATAATTGGAGCTCTAGGAATGGCGATTGCTATGTTTGCCCTAGGATTTGTTTTCTTCGCTCAATCTACTGGTTATTTAGCATTGTTTTGTATGATGCTTTATGTAGCTAGTTTTGCTTTGAGTTGGGGACCAATAACTTGGGTGTTACTTTCTGAAATTTTCCCCAATAAAATTAGAGGTAGAGCTATGGCAATTGCAGTTGCAGCGCAATGGATATCAAACTATTTAGTATCTCTTACTTTTCCAATGATGGATGATAACTCTTATTTAACAGAACAATTCAATCATGGTTTTGCTTATTGGATTTACGGTTTAATGAGTGTTTTAGCTATGTTTTTTGTACTGAAATTTGTGCCAGAAACTAAAGAAAAGACTTTAGAAGAAATGGAAGGGTTATGGACTAAAAATTAAATTATAATGAAAAAACAAATTAAAATAGTTGCTTTCTTTTTGTGTTATTTACTCTAAACTGTATGGCACAATCAAAAAAACATTTAGATAAAAGTAAACCTATAGAAGAACGTATTTCACTTTTACTGAAGGAAATGACAGTAGAAGAAAAAGTAGGTCAAATGAACCAATATAATGGATTTTGGGATGTTACTGGTCCTGTTCCTGAAAATGGTTCTGCCGAAGATAAATACAAACATCTTAAACAAGGATGGGTAGGCTCAATGCTTAATGTGAGAGGAGTAAAAGAAGTTAAAGCGGTTCAAAAAATTGCTGTTGAACAAACACGTCTTGGTATTCCATTAATTTTTGGATTTGATGTAATTCACGGTTATAAAACGTTAAGTCCTATTCCTTTGGCTGAAGCTGCGAGTTGGGATTTAGAAGCAATAAAAAAATCGGCAAGTGTTGCAGCAGATGAAGCTTCTGCTTCTGGATTAAACTGGACTTTTGGACCTAATGTTGATATTTCAAATGATGCTAGATGGGGAAGAGTCATGGAAGGTGCAGGTGAAGATACATATTTAGGTTCTAAAATTGCAGCAGCTAGAGTAAAAGGTTTTCAAGGTGAAAAATTAGATTCTAATAATACAATAGCAGCTTGCGCGAAACATTTTGCTGCTTATGGATTTGTAGAAGCTGGTTTAGAATATAATGTTGTAGATATAAGTAATTCTAAATTATACAACACGGTTTTACCTCCTTTTAAAGCTACTGTGAATGCAGGAGTAAGAACTTTCATGAATTCTTTCAATACAGTAAACGGAATTCCTGCTACTGGGAATGTCTTTTTACAAAGAGACATTCTAAAAGGAGATTGGAAATTTAATGGTTTTGTGGTTTCAGATTGGGCTTCAATAGGAGAAATGATTACTCATGGTCATGCAAAAGACGGAGCAGACGCTGCTGCAAAAGCTGCTATTGCTGGTTCAGATATGGACATGGAATCGCATTTGTATGTAAAAGAATTGGTAAAATTAGTTAAAAATGGAACGGTAAAGGAAAGTGTAGTTGACGATGCCGTTCGTAGAATTCTTCGCGTTAAATTTGAATTAGGCTTGTTTGATGATCCCTATAAATATTGTGATGAAGCTCGTGAAAAAGCCGTAATTGGTAATAAAAACAAATAATGACGCTGTTTTAGATATGGCTAAAAAATC
>JAAURU010000157.1 GCA_012032075.1 Flavobacterium sp. | reverse complement strand
TGGCTTTTCTTTGATTAATGTCATAAGAGGTTATTAAACAAGGCTTTATCAATTCTCTAAGTTCTAGATTGCCAAAAACTTCATTTAATTGTCTTTCTAAGTTTCTTTGCGAAATTTTTTCATTAAATAATCCAAACGGATTAATTATTTCTTCCCAAAAAGAAACATTAAAATCGAATCTCCTTTTTAGCATATAAATCAAGAGCAGCTTCAACTGAAAATTTAGCACTTTTAGTATTGTCTGGAAAGAGTAAAATAGCGGTAAGTAAACCACCAGTACTACTTCCAGCAACCAAATCAAAATAATCACCAATTTTTGCATTTGGATTGTCTATTTTTTGAAGTTGCTCTTGAATGTATTTTAAAATTACAGCTGTTATAATTCCTCTTATTCCTCCTCCATCTAAACTTAATATTCTAATTTTTTTTGGCATTGCTTATTTTATTTTAAAACAGCTGCAATTACAACGTCAAATATTGTTTTTATAATGCTGTTTTTAATGTTATTTGCTTTGATTTTTGATAAACCCGAAGCTTGTATTGTTTTTAAAGCCAATAGATCTTTTTGACTTTTTAGTAACCATTCAAATTCATCTTTTGTTATAGAACCTTCCGCTAAAAGAAGAATCCAACGTTTTAGTTTATCTTCAGATTGTTTGATAAAATCTTTAATATCTTTTTCAACTTCTGGTCTTATCTCTTTGTATCTATCTCCTAAAAGGGTTAAAAGAGAATCTTTCAACTCTTTAATTAATTTTTCTATGTCCATGATATTTAATTTTTATTGTGAAATAATTGCTAATAAATTGTCTTTTGAGGTTTTATCTTTTTTAATTTCATATTGAATCAATAAATCAAAAGCTTCTTCAATTTGTTTTTTTGCTTCTTCTACAAAAGTGGGAGATAAAGTTTGTTTTTCTTGCCAAGATTTAAAAAAACCACCCACAAGATTTTTCTCTTTATCTGTGAAAACATTCCACATAGCAAAAGTGATTTCGTTATTAGGTTTGTTCTTTTCATATTCTTTGAGTTTTTCTATGTCCAATAATAATTTTGCAACGAGTTCTTTATGATTTTCATATTGTGTGGAGGCATTTTTCATTAAAGAAAGCGTTTCTACTTTAAGTTCGGTTGTTTTTTGATAAGAATATTGATCAAAAATGGCAGTTTTTAAGGATTGACAACTAGTTAGTACAACTAATGTCAATAAAATGATGTTCGTTTTTAGTGTTTTCATGTTTTTATTATTGTTTTAAAATTACATAATCGTTTTTGTCTTTTTTTAAGTTTGATAATATTCTCCAATTATTGTACCCTTTTTTGTCAAAATGTGGTAAATCTTTAAACTTTTTCCAATTTCCACCCCATTCCCAACCATATTTTGCGAAAATTTTCACACATTCATACCAGTCAGCCGTTTTATCATTATCCCAATCTTTAACAGTATCCCATGAAGCAACTTTTCCATCTATAATCAAGCAAATATCAACTGCAAAACCATAATTATGAATGGATTGACCTGCTTTTGCGTTTGTAACTTTTTTTCCTGGTTTTGTTCTTCCTATAGCATATAACGCATCTTGTTCTTCAAAAGTGCGTAACCCTTGAGTAATTCTAATTTTTGCTTTTCCTGTTAATGCAGTGTCACACGCTTTAATAATTTTTACAACTTCTTTTCTCACTAAAGGATGTAATTTTTTTATTCTTTCGGTTGTGTATTTATCCATTTTTTCATGTATTTAAAGTACAAATATAATAGAAAATAATCTAATAAACAAACAAAATTAAAGAAAATAATCTAAATTTATATTTTTAAAATATGTTTTAATGGATTATTTTCATTGTTGTTTGCTATTTTTATTTTAATTTTTAAGTACAATTTAATAATAACTTATTCAATTAGAAATTCTTTAAATTAAATATAAGACAATCTAAGGCTTCTTTTTTTTATTTTATATAAAATATGATGCATTTTATAATACAAATGTTTCAAAAGAAGCAATTTGCTTTTATTACTTTAGAAGGATTAAATATTTACTTTATATTTACTTGTAAACAGAAACAAATACCAATGAAAAAGCAAATCTTATTTATTTATGTATCATTAATTTTTACTTTCATTTCTTGTAAAAAGGAAAATTCTTCCGTTGAAAACACATCTTCTACAGCTGAAATTAACGAAAAAGTAGCAACGCTATTATCAAAAATGACCATTGAGGAGAAAATAGGTCAAATGACTCAAATCACTATAACTAATTTTCAAGATAAAGATAGTGCGTCATTGAACTTAAAAAAACTAAATGAAGCTATAGTAAAATACAATATTGGTTCGATTTTAAATGTGCCAAATCCTGGTGCTCCATCAACTCAAAGATGGGCAGAAGTAATTACTGCAATTGACAATGAAACGGATAAAACAAGATTAAAAATTCCGGTTTTATATGGAATTGATGCCATTCACGGTTCTAGTTATACAGCTGGTGCTACTTTATTTCCACAACAAATAGGTATGGCTGCAACTTTTAATACAGAAATTGTTAAAAAAGGCACAGAAGTTTCTGCTTACGAAACAAGAGCGTCATCAATTCCTTGGGTTTTCTCTCCTGATTTAGATTTACCTAGAAATCCATCTTGGTCAAGACTGTGGGAATCTTTTGGTGAAGACACTTATTTATCCTCTCAAATGGCAAAAGCAATGATTGAAGGTTTTCAAGGAAAAGATATAGGTTCAAAATATAATGTAGCAGCTTGTATGAAGCATTTTATTGGATATGGTAGTACTACAACAGGAAAAGATAGAACACCAAGTATTATTCCTGAAAGAGTTTTGCGTCAGTTTGATTTGCCTATTTATGAAGAAGCGATTAAAGCTGGTGGAAAAAGTATCATGATTAGTTCTGGAGAAATAAATGGAACACCTGTTCATGCCAGCAAATATTTAATTACTGACGTTTTAAAGAAAGAATTAGGATTTAAAGGTGTTGTTGTAACTGATTGGAAAGATATTATTTACTTACACACACGTCATAAAGTAGCTGAAACAATGAGAGAAGCAGTTAAAATTTCTGTTTTAGCTGGAATAGATATGAGTATGGTTCCTGAAGATTATACTTTTTATGAACACTTATTAGATTTAGTAAAAAATAATGAAGTTCCAATGGAGCGAATTGATGATGCCGTTTCTAGAATTTTAACTATGAAAATGGAATTAGGACTGTTTGAAAGTATGGTTGCAAATCCGTCTGATTATAAAAAATTTGGTTCCTCAGAATTTATACAATTGGCTTATGATGCAGCTGCAGAATCAATTACGTTATTAAAAAATAATAATAACGTATTACCATTATCAACACAAGAAAAGGTATTGGTTTGTGGTCCAACAGCAAATAGTATGAAGTACTTGAATGGAGGTTGGTCTTACAATTGGCAAGGTCAAAATTCAGATGTTTATGCAGCCGATAAGTTTACGATTTTGGAAGCATTTGAAAACAAAATTGGAAAACAAAATGTTATATATGCTGAAGGAGTTAGTTTTGAATCAGATTCAGAGGAGAATATTGCCAAAGCCGTTTCTGTTGCAAGAGGAGTCTCAAAAATTATCTTATGTCTAGGGGAAAAGAACTATACCGAAACACCTGGAGACATTAGTAATTTATATATTGATCAAAAACAAGTAAAATTAGCATTGGCTTTAGCCAAATTAAACATTCCTATTGTTTTAGTTCTAAATGAAGGAAGACCAAGAATTATAAGTCAGATTGAAGATAAGACAAGTGCTGTAATTCAATGTTATTTACCTGGAAACGAAGGAGGAAGAGCTTTGGTAGATATATTGTATGGAGATGTTAATCCAAGTGGAAGATTACCTTACAATTATCCAAGATATACTAATTCATTAGAAAAATACAATAGAAAATATACAGAAAGTTTAGCAGATGAGGAACAAAATGATGATGCAAAATATGAAAAAGTTATTTTCCTCAATTTGAATTTGGAACAGGTCTTTCTTATACTACATTTGAATATACCAATTTGAAACTTAGTAAAGAAAAAATGAAAATTAACGATGAGATAACGGTTTCAATAGATGTTAAAAATACAGGAAAAGTCGCAGGAAAAGAAAGTGTTTTACTTTATTTATCCGATGAATATGCAAGTATCACACCAGAAGTAAAAGCTTTAAAAGGATTTCAAAAAATAAGTTTAGCTCCAAATGAAATGAAAACAGTAACTTTCATGTTAGACCAAAAAGCACTTCAATTTGTGAACAACGATTTAAAATGGGTTGCTGAAAAAGGAACTTTCAAAGTTCAAATTGGCAATCAATTGAAAGCTTTTGTGCTTGAATAAATATAAGTTCTAATAGTTAGAAAGCTCTTGTTAATAATTATCAAGGGCTTTTGTTATGAAGTAGCTTTTAAAAGAATCGAGATAAAATAGGTTTTAATAAACTTCTATCTACAGGTTTAGATATAAAATCATCACAACCCGCATCAATTGCTTTTTTAATATCTTCTTCAGTAGAATAAGCAGTTTGAGCTACAACAGGAAGTTGAGGTCTTATTTTTTTAATGCGTTTAGTAGCTTCATAACCGTCCATAATTGGCATTTTAATATCCATTAAAACCAAATCAATGTTTGTGTTTTCTTCACAAATTTCAACAGCTTTTCTTCCATTTTCAGCCCTATGAATTATAAAATCATATTCTGGCATTTTTGTCAAAACTGTTTTAAGAAATAGAAAATTTACATCACCATCTTCAGCAATTAAAATGATGTGTTTTTCTGGTTTTTCGTTAAGATTAGTGATTGTTGCGTTATTAGTAACTTTTGGAACAGGAATAAAAGGCAAGGTTAATGTAAAAGTACTACCTTGGTTTTCTTGTGTTGTAAAAGTTATATTACCGCCTATTAAATCAGCATTTTTCTTAGCAATAGAAAGACCTAAACCTAAACCTCCATAATTTTTAGAAATTTCTTTTTCAGATTGTGAGAAATTATGAAAAATGTTTTCCTGATCTTTTTTTGGAATACCAATACCACTATCTTTTATAGTAATTAAAATAGTATTTTCTACTATTTCATATTGTATAATAACAGCCCCTTTTTGCGTAAATTTAATAGCATTATCAACTAAATTAAGTAATATTTTAAAGAGTTTTGACTTATCAATTAAAACATGGTCACAACTTGAGTTATGCTTACTTTCCACTAAAAGATTTATATTTTTTTCTATTGCTTTTGAAATGTATTTCTTGTAAATGGTTTCAAATAAAGCATCTAAATCAATTTCTTCAGGTCTCACACTGATTCTTTCGGTTTGTAGTTTTGCTATTTCTAATATGTTATCAATGATTACAATTAAATCTTTGCTATTATTAGCAATTATTTTTGCATATTCTTTTTGTTCTTCAACCGTTAAATCATCTTTCATTAATAAGTCTGAAAAGCCAATAATACCATTCATTGGGGTTCGAATTTCATGCGAAATATTCTGAATAAAATTTGTCTTTAAACGATCACTTTCTTCTGCTTTATCTTTGGCAATTCTTAACTGAGTTGTGCGTTGTTTTATTTTATATTTAAGGTAATTATTAATAAGTAGAATAATAACTAGTAAACATATGATTAAAAATGACACCCAAATCCAAAAACTTGTTTTTCATAAAAAGGGGTTACTACATTGAATAACCAATTGTCTAGAATTGCTTTTTTTTCTTTATTTGAAATACTTCTGAAGCTTTTTTCAATGATAGATTGTAGTATTAAATCTTTTTTAGTGACAGCAAAACCAGGACTATAAGTAAGATCAATTTCAGATGATACACTTAAATTTTTAAGATTATTTTTGTTTATTAAATAGTGAATAACTGCTTTTGGACCTACATAAGCATCATATATTCCAGAATTGACCTTTTTTAAACATTCTAAATCATTTTTTTCTAATTCAATGTTTATAGAAGGATGTTTTTTTCTAATTTTTTCAACTACAGAATATTGGTCTGGAAGTACTAAAGTTCTATTTCTAAAGTTATTTAGATCTTGAATTTTAACCTCATTTTTCTTTTGAACAATTACATGTTTAGATTCAAAAAGAGGTGGATAAAAAAACAAAAAACTTTCCTTATCTTTTGTGTGTTGAATTTCAAGAATTAGATCTATTTTATTTGATTTAGCATCTTCAATTAATTTTGACCAATCATCATAATAAACTTTTTTAAATTTATAATTTATTTTTTTCTCAATTAATTCAAGATAGTCAATAAAAATACCCTCTATTTCACCTTGATTGTTTTTAAATTGATAAGGTGGATAATAAGGAAAAACAGCAACATTAATACTATCGTTTTTTGAAGATATTCTTTTTCTTTGGTAGATAAAATAGACAAGTTAGTGCAAGAAATTGCAACTATAAGTAAAATGAATCCAAGGAGTAAGTAGGTATTTTTATTCAAATTTTTGAGGCCTTAGTTCGTAATAGTAAATATAAGAAGATTATTAATAAAAACTACAAAAAAATAAACATATAATTCTAATGGCTTTAAAAAGTTATTGTTACTTTAATATTAGCCTCGTTTTTTTGTGGAATTATCAAAACAATATCACATTTGATATTGTCCTTATTTTTGCTTAAAACGATTAAAATTATTTAAAAAATACTGTTATTTCTTTTTGTTTTACAAAGCCATCATATTATTTCTTAAATTTAGAATTCAAAATAGAAATAACATGAAAGAATTAAAAAAAGAAGATTTGAATCAGGAGATTTTTGATTTATATGATGATTATGCTCATAATAAACTAGAAAGAAGACAATTTATCGAAAAGCTTTCTGTTTTTGCTGTTGGTGGACTTACTTTACCCACTTTATTAAGTTTTATGTTACCAAATTATAAGGATACGCTTTTAGTTCAACCAAATGATCCAAGAGTAGTTTCTAGTTATATAAATTATGATTCACCTAAAGGTGGTAAATCCATAAAAGGGTTGCTTTCAAAGCCATCAAAATCAAAGAAAAAATTACCTGGAGTAATTGTTGTTCATGAAAATAGAGGTTTAAATCCTTATATAGAAGATGTAGGAAGAAGAACAGCAATAGAAGGATTCATTACTCTTGCTCCAGATGCTTTGTCACCTCTTGGTGGCTATCCAGGAAATGATGATGATGGAAGAGAAATGCAAAAAAAGCGTTCTCGTGATGAAATGCTTGAAGATTTTATTGCAGCATACGAATATTTAAAAAACCATGTAGCTTGTAATGGAAAAGTTGGAGTAGTGGGCTTTTGTTTTGGAGGTTGGATTTCAAATATGATGGCTGTAAGATTATCTTCTTTAAATGCAGCTGTTCCTTTTTATGGAGGACAACCTTCTAAAGAAGAAGCGATACAAATTAAAGCTCCTTTATTGTTGCATTATGCAGGTTTAGACCAAAGAGTAAATGAAGGTTGGCCAGCTTATGAAGCTGTTTTAAAAGAATATAAAGTCGAATATACTGCTCATATTTATCCAGAAGTAAATCATGGATTTCATAACAATACAACACCTAGATATGATGAAAAAGCAGCTACTTTAGCTTGGGAACAAACAATTGCTTTTTTTAAAGAAAAACTACTTTAATTTATCGATTCTCTTGTTTTAAAAGATTTGTTTTCTTTTTTAATATTTTGATTACAATTATTGCAATGGTAAATAAAATTAAACTGTAAAGCAGAAAAGGATTAGGTTTTTAGTTCGTTTTTAATTAAAACACCTAAATAGTCAAAAAAGAAGAAAATAAGGAATAAAAGAAAAATTCCTGTGATTTCTTTTCTTACTACTTTTTTCCAACTGAAAGAAAGGTTTGGTTTTTTATAATTTTTAAAATTTGGAACAAATGCAGGAACATTTTCTGACCAAGTAAGATAGGTTTCACCAAATTTTCCACGTAAAAATTTTTCTTCAGAAAACATGATTCTTTCGTAGTAAACCCAATACATAAAGGTAAAAGCTACTAAA
>JAAURU010000156.1 GCA_012032075.1 Flavobacterium sp. | reverse complement strand
TCTACATCCATAAATGTTCGTTGACCAAAAAGTAAAGCATCGAGAATTGACTTTTGATTGGGTGAAAAATTAATGTTTTTCAAAACTAGAGCTTAGCTTTAATCTTAACTTATTTATATAATAACTAAAGGTTTTAGAAGTCCCAAAAATTCTTATTTCGTTTTCATTACAATATACTTGATGAAATATATTTTGATTTTCTAAATACTTTGAATAATCAAATTGATATGGATTTAATGATTTAGAAAAAGCATGAAACTCTTTATAAAACCAAACATCATAACCTATTTGTAAATCCAAGGAATCTGATTTTTTATGATATAATATAATTTTACCAATTGTATTATTAGCATTACAATTTGTAATATCAACTACGTATTTATTGTATTTTTTACTAGGTTTTAAAACAGCTGAAATTGTTGCTTTAATCTCATTTTTATCAGAAATAAGGCATTTGGAATAATGATTTTTATGATTAATTTCCGAATGTAAATAATGAGAAAAAGCTCCAACACTTAAAAATAATAAGTAACAACTTATTCCAAAAAAGATATCTTGAAATAGTTTTTTATTGGAACGAAGAAATGCAACTAAGAAAATGAAAAATAATATAATTGTAAAACCAAGAATCAACTCAAATTTTGGTTTAAAAAAATAATTTGACAAAATCCCAAAAATAAAACTTATAGTAATAGTTATTATTGGAAATTTGAATAGTTTCATAAACTAACTACTAAAAGTCAAATTAATAATTCAAAACCCGGTTTATTTGAGCAAAAGTTTTTCCGTAATAATCATCAAGAGTAGAAGAAATTATGACTCCTTTGCTAGTGGAAGAATGAATAAATTTAATTTCATCATCAGCTACTTCAATTATTAGACCTACATGATTCACAACCGATTTACCATTGGTCATAAAAAAAATTAAATCTCCAGGTTGCGCTTCTTTGGTACTAATCATTTCACCATGCATAGCCATATCATTTGAAGTGCGAGGCAAAGCTATATTGTGCTGTAAATAAGCACTATAAACAAGCCCTGAACAATCCATCCCTTTTTTAGTAGTACCACCTGTTTGATAAGAAACTCCTAAGTTTTCTATGGCACTTTCCACTATTTGGTTAGCTAAAGAATTTGTACTTTTTGAAACCGAAACTTTATTTGAATTATTTTCTTTATTTGTATTTTTATTAGATTGTTTTTCAAATTTATTAAGATGTTTTTCAGAATAAACATATAAACCCTTCTCTTTAGCTTCTTCTTTGGAAGTTATAATGTTTGATTTTGTTTTACAACTCACAAAACCAATTAAAACAATAAATAAAAATAATTTTTTCAAAATATATTATAGTATTACTCTTTTTATTTTAACAAATTTTTTCTTGAAATAAGATTGCTCTAGTGAAGATATTGTTACTCCTTTACTTGATGAAGCATGAATAAATTTAATCTCTCCATTATAGTTTGCAACTACCATTCCTACATGTGAAATGACTTTTCTTCTAGTTGTTTTAAAAAAAATTAAATCACCTATGTCTGCTTTTTCTTTTTTAACTTTTTTACCTAGTTTACTTTGTTCAATGATGTTCGCGGTAAGGTTAAGTTATTTTTTTGAAATGCTCTATACATTAAAGCAGAACAGTCAATACCATTTATAGACATTCCACCATAATGATATGGTGTTCCTATATATGTTTTTGCACTATCAATAACTCTTGCACGAGTAAGAAAAATATCAATATCCTCAACTATTGCAGCAAACTTTCTTTTTTCTTTATCTTTAAATATTTTTCTTACTGGAGTATTTTTTTCAACAACTACTTTTTCTTTATTAGCTTTTGCAACGCTGTCCTTATAAGCAATATTTAATTTAATTTCAAAATCTCCTGCTTCTTCAGTTTCTTCAACTTCTTGTTGTAGAATTGCTTGAGTTTTACAGCTAATTACTATTAAACTGATTAATAAAAAACCAATAATTTTTCTCATTATTACTCAATTAATATGCGAATGTAATATTATTTCTTAAATGTAGAAACAATTTTTTTGCAGTAACTAAACTAGCACCTTTTCCTCCTAATTTTTGTTCCAAAATCAAATAATTTTCAATCATATTTTTTCGCCCCTCTCCTTCTAAAATCTTAGCCAATTCCTTTTTTATATTTTTAGCATTAAAATCATCCTGAATTAATTCCTTAACAACTTCTTTATCCATTATTAAGTTTACCAATGATATGTATTTCAAAGTAATAATACGTTTGGCAATTTGATAGGAAACCCAACTTCCTTTATAACAAACCACTTCAGGAACTTTAAACAAGGCTGTTTCTAGTGTTGCTGTACCAGAAGTTACCAATGCAGCATGAGAAACACTTAATAAATCATACGTTTTATTACTAATAAAATGAACATTATCTTTCTTCAAAAAAGGTTCATAAAAAGCATACTCTTGACTAGGAGCTCCTGCAATTACAAATTGGTATTCTGGAAAACTTTTTACTACAGCTAACATTCCTGAAAGCATTTTAGAAATTTCTTGTTTTCTGCTCCCAGGCAACAAAGCAATTATTGGTTTATCCTCTAAATTATTTTCATTTATAAATTTACCCTTATCAACTTCTTCTCTGTCATGTATAGCATCTATTAAAGGATGTCCAACGAATGAAACTGGAAAATTATGTTTTTTTTTCATAAAAAGTCCTTTTCAAAAGGAAGAATTACGTACATGTAATCTACATCGCGTTTAATTGCTTTTATTCTATTTTCTTTCCAAGCCCAAATTTGAGGTGAGATATAATAATGTGTGGGAATATTTCTTTCTTTTGCCCAAGTTGCAATTCGCATATTAAAACCAGGATAATCAATAAAAACAATAACATCTGGCTGAAAGTTTTCAATATCTATTTTACAGGTCTTGATATTATTTAATATTGTTTTCAAATTTAACACCACTTCAAGAAAACCCATAAAAGCTAATTCTTTGTAGTGTTTTACCAAAGTTCCTCCAGCATTTTGCATTAAATCTCCACCCCAAAAACGTATATCTGCCTTATTATCTTCATGATAAATCGACTTTATCAAGTTTGAACCGTGTAAATCTCCAGAAGCTTCACCTGCAATAATATAATATTTCATCTACAGAAAATACTTTAATAAATTAATAATTAAACAAGCTACAATCCATAAACTTACCATTGAAAATGTTAACATCCAAAAATTTACCATATTCCGTTTCACTTAAATTTGATTGTAAATTTCCTTACCTATTAACTTATTTACAAGCATTGGTATACTATTAGAATGACCAACTACAACAATAGTTTTGCCTTTTTCATTTTCAAGCAAACCAGTTGCAAAATCTTGATCTTTAGCATCATAATTAATTATTTCAAGTTCTTTATTTGCAGCTAGAACAGCAACTGTTTTTTGAGTTCTTACAAAAGGAGTGGCATAAATTTATCAATATCAAAATCTTCTAACATTAAAGCTATTTTCTTAGCTCGCTCTTCACCCTTAAAAGTCAAATCTGAATTGTTTGTTCCATCATTTCCTTTTTCTGCATGTCTAAATAGAAAAACTTTAGTAACACCATTCTCTTTTACTGAAATAGCTTCTTTTTTTGTACCCTGTGCAAATTGCACCATTGAAAAACAAAAAGTTAAAACTAGTCCTAAATATTTTTTTTCATTTTATAAAATTAAAGTTAGAATTACTAATAAAAACATAGCTAAAACTAAACCTCTAGCCATTATATCTTTATTTTTTTTCAATAATAAAAAAAATAGCAACAAATTAGGAATAGAACCTAATGTTATTACTTTACCTATCATACCAACACTTTTCATTATTTTAAAACCTTCAACAAAACCCTGTTTGGTAAAAAAATGTAGTGATAAGAAAGTACCTATTAAAGCACCTACTAGTCCGATAATTACTCCTATAAATAAGTCTCTTTTTTCATTGAAAGTTCCAAGAATTTAAAGTTTGGATAGCATGGTGTGCTGTTAAATCAAATTGAACAGGTACTACAGAAATAAATCCATTTTTCAAAGCCCATTCATCTGTATCTTCTCCTTTATCTTTATTTACAAATTCACCAGTTAACCAATAATATTCTTTGCCTTGAGGATTTGTCCGTTTATCAAACTTTTCAACCCACATTGCATTTGCCTGACGACATATTTTTATTCCTTTTATTACATTTTCATTTGTTTTTGGAAAATTCACATTTAAAACAACCCCATCTGGCAAACCATTTTTAAGGACTTCTTGAGTAATTTTTTTAATATATTCTTTAGTTGGTTCAAAATTGGTTTGCCAACCATAATCTACATGTGAAAAACCAATTGCAGGAATACCTTCAATACCAGCTTCTACTGCTGCACTCATTGTTCCTGAATAAATTACATTTATAGAAGAATTTGAGCCATGATTAATTCCTGAAACACATAAATCAGGTTTTCTTTTTAGAATTTCATGAACAGCCATTTTTACACAATCAACAGGTGTACCAGAACAACTATACTCATGCTCAATATCTTTATCTAAATTTACTTTATCTATATGCAAGGTATTATTAATTGTAATTGCATGACCCATAGCGCTTTGTGGACTATCAGGAGCAACAACAATAACATCACCTATCTCTTTCATTACACTAATTAAAAATCGTATGCCTGGAGCAACTATACTGTCGTCATTTGTAATTAGAATAAGTGGCTTTTTCATTCATTTCATATTTTTTTGCTAAAGTAACCAAAATTAATAAAACCTAATAGTCTCATTAGCAGAAAGATTTTTAATTCTAAAAAAAATATTGTAAATTGCAGATTATTGGCATGATTTTTTATGTACATTAGTAGAAATTTTTATTGATGACCCAAATTGTTAATTTTATGAAAAGAAATTATAAGGTTATATTGTTGATAACCGCGCTATCAGCGGTTTTATGGAGTTTTATACCAACTAAAAAAACAGAAGATCCTGAAAAGGACAAACTACTTTTAGAGTTATTAACCTACGTTTTAGAAAAAGGACATTACGACCCTGTAGTAATAAATGACGAATTTTCTAGGGAAGTATATACGAAATACCTTACAGGTATAGATCCTACAAAACGCTTTTTTTTTAGAATCAGACATTAAAGAATTTGAACAATACAAACAGGTTATTGATGATATGATAAAAAATAAAGATTTATCATTTTTCTATTTGACAAATTCTAGGTTGCTAAAAAGAATTAATGAATCAAAATCTATTTATAGAACTATCCTATCAAAACCTTTTGATTTTAACCTTGAAGAATCTATTAACACAGATTATGAAAAGCAACCTTATGCTAAAAATGACAAAGAACTTAAAGATAGATGGAGAAAACAATTAAAACTATCTGCGCTTTCAACCATAACTGATAAACAAAAAATAGAATCAGACAAGAAATTAAAAGACCCTTCTTATGTTGAGAAAAAAATTGCAGTAATTGAAAAAGAAGCTCGAGAAAACTCATTGAAATCATTAGATGAATATTTTGATTTTATTGAAAAAGAATTAGATAGCAACGATTGGTATTCAATTTTTATTAATTCAATAGTAGAACAATTTGACCCTCATACTTTTTATTTTTCACCAGAAGAAAAAGATAAATTTGACATTAGTATGAGTGGAAAATTTGAGGGAATTGGTGCAAGATTACAAAAGAAAGACAATGCGGTAGAAGTTTCTGAATTGATATCTGGTGGTCCAGCTTGGAGAGCAAAACAGTTAGAAGCTGGTGATATAATCTTAAAAGTAGCGCAAGGAAACGAAGAGCCTTTAGATATTGCTGGAATGCGATTAGATGATGTTGTTAAAAAATTAAAGGTGCAAAAGGAACTGAAGTGAAATTAACCGTTAAAAAAGTTGATGGTTCAATAGCTGTAATTTCTATTATAAGAGATGAAGTTGAAACCGAAGAAACATTTGCAAAATCATCAATAGTTGAAAAAAATGGGACTAAATATGGCGTTATTTATCTTCCAAAATTTTATATAAGTTTTGATAATAAAGATAATAGAGATGCTTTCAAAGACATAGCCATTGAAATTGAAAAACTAAAAAAAGAAAACATTCAAGGTATCATTATGGACTTGAGAGGAAATGGTGGTGGTTCTTTAGAAACTGTTGTCAATATGACCGGTTTATTTATTGAAGAAGGCCCAGTTGTTCAAGTAAAATCATCTGATAGAAAAAAAGACATTTTAGTTGATAAAGATTCTGGTGTACAATGGACAGGTCCACTAGTAGTAATGGTTGATAATTTCTCTGCATCAGCTTCTGAAATTTTTGCAGCTGCTATTCAAGACTATAGAAGAGGGATTATTATTGGCAGTAAACACACATACGGAAAAGGAACGGTTCAAAATATTATTGATTTAAATCAATTTGTAAGAAGTAATTCTTTTGGAGATTTAGGTGCTTTAAAAACAACAACACAAAAATTCTATAGAATTAATGGTGGTTCTACTCAAAGAGATGGTGTTTTAAGTGACATAGTGCTTCCAGATAGATTTGCCTATCTAGATATGGGAGAAAGAGATGAAAAAAGGCTTTAAGTTGGGATAAAATAGATGCAGCATCTTACACTCCTATCTTTACTGGTTTTGGACCAATAATCAATAATAGTAATGAAAGAATAAGTAATAATGATTATTTTAAGCTTATTGATGAAAATGCAAAGTGGATTTTTGAAAGAAAAGATGACAATAACTACGACTTAAACATTGAAAAGTTCAAACACAAAATGAGTTTGAATGATGAAAAATTAAAAAAATTCAAGAAATTAAATGACTATAAAAACCAATTAGCATTTAAATCTCTACCAAACGAAGTTGCCTTATTTGACAAAGATCCAGTTTTAAAAGAAAAAAAGAATTCGTTGGCATGAAGAAATGCAAAAAGACATTTATGTAGATGAAGCTTTAAATGTTTTAAATGACTTAGACAAGGTTGGTTTAAGAAGTATTGTTTACACAAAAAATAAAAAAGGGAAATTAGAGAAAATAGATTAAGGAATCTTATTATTTAAAAAAACAAAGAGGCTGGCTATCCAAAAAGTATTTTTTTTGTCAATCTGTACTTGTTTCAGATTCTAAATTAAACTGAAAATGAATTCAGAATTACACTCTACTTTTCGGACAGCCTCTTTTCTTATTAACAATTTAAAAAGAATTATTTCTCTTTGCATGCTGGATAACCAGGTTTACCACAAATAGAAGCATGACCGCTACCAGCACTAGGTTCACCGTGTGCACCTTTTATTATTCCTTGTTGTTTCTTTGTAAGAGTTTGCACACCCTCTAAATTTAAAATTGATTTTTTCATAATATTTTATCTTTAAGTGCTTCAAACATTTTATGTCAATCGAAGCTTTTGACACTATAATGGCCATTATATTTTAAGGTATTTCTAGAATCAGTATAATTACACCAATTATGTTAACCTTGATACAAATTTGTCATAAAATAATGTCTTTTAAAAGTTATTAATCATAGAATTTATAAAAAAAAGGACTGCAATATATAAATTGTAGTGTAGTATTTTGAATTTAACAAACTGACAATTAGTACATTAAAAATAATAATGCTAAGTTCATTTTCAAATAAATACTTATTTAAAAAAAAACAAAATTCAATTATTAAATTTGTTTTATTAATCTAAAATTAAATAAGTTATGAAAAAATACGCTTTAAAATCAATCTTTAAATTATCACTAGTTATTACATTTTCAATATTTATCTTATCATGTAATAATGATGAGACAAATAACATCTCTGTTAACGATTTAAAAATTACTCAAGAACAAATGAATAATACTTTAAATGCAAAATTCAAGTTCGAGAGTTATACATACCCTATGCATATAGATGCAGGAGCATCTGGGGAAATGTTAGTTGGGATTTTTCTACATTAAGTGGAACACCATCTGAATTTACATCAGTAATAGAAAATTGTCCCGATAATCCAAACTGTAATTACTTTTCTAATTCAGATAAAATTAGTTTTTTTGAAGGATATAATT
>JAAURU010000155.1 GCA_012032075.1 Flavobacterium sp. | reverse complement strand
GAAACGCGGCGGAAACTTTACCTTCTTATTCAATCAATCAGCCTTCAATAACGAATGGCTTGCAGGAGGAACTTCAAACGTAGCTGGAAACATCGGAATCAACTACGATTACAATTATTCTTCCCTAAAATCAGTTTGGGACAACAAATTAATTGTGGCTTACGGTTTAACCAAACTAAAAGATCAAGACATCACAAAATCAGACGACCGAATCGAATTCAACTCTCTTTACGGACAAAAAGCAGGTGAAACCAATTGGTATTACTCTGGATTTTTGAACTTCAAAACACAAATGGACTCTGGTTTTGATGCTAAAACAGGAGCTAAAATTTCGCACTTTTTCTCGCCAGCTTATGTGCAAGTTGGGCCAGGTATGTTGTGGAAAAAAGCGACAATTTAAAAGTAAACATCGCGCCAGCAACCTCACGTTTAATCATCGTTCACGGCGAATTCACCGAAGGTTTGCCAGAAGGAGTAACGTATTTTGGTGTGAAAGGTAATGAAACTACTCGTTTCGAATTTGGAGCCGCGGTAAACGCCTATTACAAAGTAACTTTGATGGAGAATGTAACTATGGAAAACATTCTTAATTTATATTCTAATTATTTGGATAAACCGAAAAATGTTGATGTGGATTACCAATGAATATAGTAATGAATGTTAATAAGTATATTTCAGCAAATATTGCCCTTCAGGCCATTTATGATGATAATGCTATTAAAGCTGTTCAAGTGAGAGAAGTGTTTGGATTAGGACTCAACTATGCATTTTAATTTGATAGGATAATAATCCCATTCAACAACTAGGTTGAATGGGATTTTAATCTTCTTCATCTTTATCAATTGCATCTTTAAAGTCAGGGTATAAAAATTTGTTATAAGGAAATCTTGTAATATGAATTTCTCTGACAGCTTCATAAACTTTCTCTCTAAATTCTTCAAAATTTTCTTTTTTGGTTGCAGAAATGAACAAGGCATTTTTTTTCACCCACATTGTGCATCCAAGTATTCTTCCATTCGTCTAATGTATAATGTTTACTTGTTTTTTGAGTTATCAAATCATCGGCATCAATCGTTAAATGTTTGTAAGCATCTATTTTATTAAATACCATAATAGTTAGTTTGTCAGCACTTTTGATATCCAATAAAATTTTATTAAACTGACTCAATGTGGTCCTCAAAATCAGGATGTGAAATATCAACCACATGTAATAATAAATCTGCTTCTCTGACTTCATCTAAAGTGCTTTTAAAGGAATCTACCAGCTGTGTGGGTAATTTTCTAATGAAACCAACGGTGTCAGATAATAAAAATGGTAAGTTTTTAATCACCACTTTTCTAACAGTTGTGTCAAGGGTGGCAAATAATTTATTTTCTACAAAAACATCACTTTTCCCAACGGCATTCATCAATGTTGATTTTCCAACATTAGTATAACCTACTAAAGCCACGCGAACCATTGCTCCTCGATTACCTCTTTGAATGCCCATTTGTTTGTCGATGGTTTTTATTTTTTCTTTTAATAATGAAATACGATCTCGCACAATACGTCTATCGGTTTCGATTTCAGTTTCACCAGGACCACGCATACCAATTCCACCTCGTTGACGTTCTAAGTGTGTCCACATTCCTGTTAACCTTGGTAATAGATATTGACATTGTGCAAGCTCTACTTGTGTTCTTGCATAAGATGTTTGGGCTCGCTGAACAAAAATATCCAAGATTAGATTGGTTCTATCTAAAACTTTACAATCTAATTCTTTTGTTATATTTTTTAGTTGCGAAGGAGTTAATTCATCATCAAAAATTAGCGTTGTTATATTATTGTCTTTAATGTAGTATTTAATTTCTTCAAGTTTACCAGTTCCTACAAAGGTTTTAGGATTTGGTTTATCCATTTTTTGGAAAAAACGCTTTATTACTTCTCCACCAGCTGTATAAGTTAAGAATTCTAGTTCGTCTAGATACTCTCTCAGTTTATCTTCATCTTGATTTTGAGTAACAATTCCTACAATTGCAGTCTTTTCAAATTGGTGTTCTATTTTTTCTAACATAGTCTTTCTTTAACTTTGCAAAGGTAAGACTATTTAGCATAAAAAAACGCTCTGAAATTCAGAGCGTTTTAATAATAAGTATTTTATATTAATCTATTTTAACATTGTCAACTTCCCATGTTCTTGAGGCTGAACTAGTAGACGTATATTTAAAAGCAATTCTTACATTACCACCAGTGAATGCTGAAATATCAATAGCACCTGAATCTGTCCATATATAACTACTAGTATTAGTATCTAATGTGGCAGTTAAATTTGTCCAAGTAGCTGTATTAGGATTACTCGTTCCATCATAGTTTGTGGAAATCTTTGCTTCTAATAAATTACCTGAAAATCTGGATGCAGTTTGAAATTTAAGGGTAGCTGATGTTACAGCTGATAAATTAATAACTGGAGAGATTAACCAATCTTCATTTGCATTACTTCCCCCTGAAAAACCTGACATTAATGCACAGTTCCCCGGATTACCAAACTGAGTGTTTAATGACCAAACTTGAGTGCCAGATACATTATATTTTACCCAGTTGTTCCAATTAGTACTAAAACTTTCTTGGAATAAAGGAATGATTCTTGAGTTGTTTAATTGCACATCATTTAATGTTCTGATCATGAATTGATATGTACTTCCAAATTTTGTTAAAACGCCCCTAACTTTTCCGCTACCATTAGGAATTGCTTTTGAAGCAAATGTAGCATATTCACTAACTCTTAATACAATAGAATTTCCGTCTTTATCCACTAAATTATGATTTGTTCCTCCTCCAATAGTAAAAACATCAGTGTCATAATAGTTTTGGTTTAACGACTCATCAGAAAATTGAACCGCATCAAATTCAATCAACATATTCAAATATTGATTGTTTTTCGCTTGATTGATAGTTAAATTTTTGACTAAATCATTTTCATTTACTTTTGAACATGAACGAGTAAGAATACTTTCATATTCAACCCCTGAAATTCTTCCTACACCATTTTGATAATCGGAACCTATAACAGTACTGCTATTTTGTACATTAAAGAAACGACCTTTCATGTTTACATATACTTTTCTTCCTGGCTCATATTTAGTAAATAAATTGTAGTTATCTACAGGAATACTAAAACCTATAGAATTATCTAACGAAACAAAAGAAATTGATTTGTAAAAATTGCCACCTTCGTCACTAGAAGTAACGTAAGCTTCAATGATGTCTTCAGTTACATATTCTGTAGCTGAACTATTTGCAACTGAAGTTATACTTTGTACTGTAGCGTTAGCTGTTAAATTGACACAATTATCTTCTGGAGCAGGATAATCGTCACCATTAACACAACCAAAAAGAGTTGTGAAAATTACTGTTGTTAAAATTAATTTTAAATTTCTCATAGCTTTTTTAATTTTCATTATATAATATAACATCATCAACTTGGAATGCACCATCTAAAGTTTGATCTGTTCCAGAACCTCTAAATTTGAATGCGATATAAACACTTCCATCATAAGCAGGTAAGACAGCTGTTGTCTTTAGAAATTCATACCATGAAATACTTCTATCAGGTACATTTGCGTCTATTGTTTTCCAAGTTGCTGTTAAAACGTTAGTTCCATCATAATCTGTAGAATATAATACTTCTAAAGAGTTATTTGGGGAATCAACGTCAAGATGATGTTGCGCAATACTCGCTTTAAAAGTAGGTTTTGCAAATCCTTTTAAGTCAATTGCTGGAGAAATTAACCAAACAACGTTTGTTGATCCAGAACCAAATGAACTAAACTCTGCATAACCATTACCGCTAAATGTTCTCTCTCTCCATAACCAAGTTCCTTGTTCAGCAAAATTTGTCCATCCAGCAAGGTCTAAGTTTGTGTTATTCACAGCCGATTGAAAATCTTCTTTAAAAAATGGAACTCTTAAAGTAGGTATTTCATAATCATTATCACTCACACAACTTGTACTAACTAGTCCAGTTATGCTTATTAAAAAAAGAAATGTTACTATTTTTTTCATTTTGTAATTTTTTAGAAATTAATATAGAAATTCACAAAGTATGTTCTTCCATAACCATAAAAATATTTAGGTCCAAAAGCTCTTGTGCCACTTACTAAGTCTTGAGTAAGATCGGTATAAGTTGCTTTTCTAGATTGTTCAAATCCACCTGTTTTATATTCTATATCTAATACGTTATTAATAGAAGCAAAGAACCCAACTGTATTTCTATTTTTTGAACTTATTTTCCATGATTTACCACCAATTAAGTTGAATAACATGAAATCGTCAAATTTTTCTTGTCTTAATATGTCTCTAACGTTTTCTTCTGTTGCACCAGAGTAAGAAATGCCAGTTGAAGGATCAATTGTGAAATTATTTGTTCTTAAAATACTAGAAACATCTAAATAACTTCCGCCTAAATAGTTTGCGTTAGCACCTATCCACCAAAAATTAGGATCTCTATACTCTAACCCTACTGAGTAAGCTTGTTGTGGTAAACCTGGTTGGTGATAGTTTTTAAGATAAGCAGTTCCAAAATTTCTTAATGAATTTAATCCTAAAGCTGCTCTTCCATCATCATTAGTAATCAATCTTGCGTTATCTGAATAAATATACTGTCCATAAGTTGCAGCAGCAGTAGCTTTTATTGTTGAAGTAATTTGGTATTCAAAACCTAATTCAAGACCCATTGATTGTTTATCTAAACCTGTAACAATCTCACTTATAAAAGAATCATCTGCGGCTCCTGTGCTTGTATCAACTTCACCAATTCCTTCTCCATAAAAGAAAGAAATTTCAGTTGTATTTTTAATTTTAGAATAGAAACCTGTTAAACGTGTTTTTAATTTTGGAGTTCTAATAATATAACTTGCATCAGCACTTGTTATTGCTTCACTATCAATATTTGGAGTAAAATTATTATTTAAACGAGCATTTGAAAATGAATTTCTTAAGTTTGGTGCTGCTGTCATATACATAGCATTGAAATCTAAAATATGACGACCGGTAATTTTATATGTTAACCCACCTTTAAAACCAAAATTTTCAAATACTTTAGTTTTACTGTCTCCAAATGAGTTATTAGCATAAATACCATTTCTATATAAGCCTTCTCTTTTATATTCAGTTCTAGAGAATGATTGTGCTAAGTAAAAATCAACTTTATTATAAGCAAATTTGAATTGTGTAAATCCGTCAAATGTTGTTGCAAATAAATTATAATTATAACCATAAGTGTCTCCTTCACCAACTTGTCTATCTGGATTGTTTAAATCAGATTGAATTGCATCTCCTGTAAAGAAAGGATCAATGTCAACAAAATAACTACCACCCAACAAGTCCAAAAGATTTTGGTGATTGTGCGATTTTAATCTTTTAAAATTAACCGCTGCATTCATTGAAATATGATTTGATAATCCAGCATTTAATACAGAGTTTGCGCTCCATAAGTCGTCATCTGTTCTGTCTTCATATAATACATAAACACTTTTCCCAGGATCGGAACTAGTTTGATTAGCAGCATAAATATTATTCCAATTAATTTGACTATTATTTAAAAAATAATTTTTAGCCACATCAGCTTGTGCATAATTAGGTGTCCACATCCCATTATTGTCATGTAAATTCAAATAATAACTAGGTAAATTTCTATAATAAGTTGGATCTGGATTATTGGCTGTTTGGTTATCAATTCTAGTGTTTCCAATTGTACCTGTTTGGTAAGCAACATTTGTATTTAAAGTAGTGTTCTCATTAATTTTCCAATAATGAGATATCATATTTATAGGCTCAGCAATATCTTTATCTCTTGAATTACGTTTTTTACCATCTTGCCAACCCCAATATGAATTGTATCTTATGCCTTTTAAATCATTAACTTCCTGAGTGTTTGGAGAACTTTTTCCTCTGCTGTTTTGAGCATATATAGAAGTAAAATTAATACTGTGATTGTCATTAATTTTTTCTCAACACTTGCAAATACTGAATTAGCAGCATAATCTGTTCCTTCAAAATAACCTTCCTGAGCCCATCTTCTAGAAGCAGAAACTACAAAAGCCCATCCGTTTTTATTAAAACCAGAAGCATGAGTAGCCATTGTTCTCCAACTATAATTTGTGTTTGTTCCAGACATTGTAATCCTGTTTCCTGGCCTGAAAAAGAAGCTCTTGTATTTATTTCTTGTGTTCCTAATGCACTACCAAAAGTATAATCTGATGGTGCAGAACCCATTGTGAATTCTTGATTACGAGTAGCATCATTCAAACCACCCCAGTTACTCCATTGCGGTCTTCCGTCATAAATTTTATTCATTGAAATACCGTTAATCATCGTTTTTGAATAAGCATTATCTAAACCTCTTATTCTAAAACGAGCTTGTCCCCAGTTAAAGGCAGCAGCTTGTTGATAAGTGTCTCTTGAAGCTTGTAAAAGTCCAGAAGTACTTTCTGAACCAGAATTGTCATCACCTAAATCATTTTCAGTAATAGTAACTAAACTCAATTGAAGTTCAGTAGTAATATCTTCTTCTAATAAGATAATACCTAAATCTAGCGCTTCTCCTTCAGAAGGCTCTAAAACATAAGTTTGTGTTTTGTAACCAGTAGAACTAACGATAAGAACAGAATTTCCTGTTGGTAAAGTTTTAAATTCAAAAAATCCATTGGCATCTGTTACAATAGATTCATTTGTGCTTTTAATGGTTGCAATAACATTTTGTAATGGTTTTTGTGATTTTGAATCAAGAACTTTAGCTTTAACACTAGGGTTTAATTGGGCAAAAACAAAAACGGCTTGTAGAACAAATAATGTGCTTAGTACAAGTTTTTTCATAGAAAATATAAAAATTAATAATTTTTTAAAAGATAAGTGGGTTAAACTTAACAGTCTGCAAATGTATAACTTTTAATAATATTATTTACCTTTGGCACCGAATTTGTACTAATATTGATAATAATATAACATTGATTTCATGAAAATTAAACATTTTTTGGTTGTTTTTATTGTGATTTTCGCAATAAACAAATCCTTTTCACAAGATAAAAAATTCAAAATTCATACTGTGGCTTTTTATAATTTTGAAAATCTTTTTGACACTATAAATGACCCAATTGTTGATGATGAAGAATACTTACCTAATAAAGGATGGACTTATAAAAACTATAGAAAAAAACTTGACAATTTAAGTAGAGTACTTATCGAGTTAGGCACCGACGAGAATCCTGGAAACTCTCCAGTTGTAATAGGAGCTTGTGAAATTGAAAACAGAAGAGTTTTAGAAGATTTGGTTAAACATCCTAAATTAATAAATAAAGGATATAAAATTATTCACTTTGATTCTCCTGATAAAAGAGGAATCGATGTTGCGCTACTTTACCAAGAAAAATATTTTACTCCTGTAAGTTACACTAATGTACCATTATATATTTATAGAGATGCAGATAATAATGGTAAAAAAGGAAAAGAAGACAAAGAAAAAGAGGAAATTACTGATGACAATGTAGAAGCAGATGCTACAACGAAACGTATTTATACTCGTGACCAACTTTTAGTAACTGGATATTTAGAAGGAGAAGAAATTAGCTTTATTGTGAATCACTGGCCTTCTCGCTCTGGTGGAGAGAAAAAAAGTAGTCCAAATAGAGAAGCAGCTGGAACTTTAAATAGAAAAATCATTGACTCTTTATATAAAATCAATCCAAAAGCAAAAATTCTTACAATGGGCGATTTAAACGACGACCCTACAAATAAGAGTGTAAAAAAAGGTATAGGAGCTGTAGGAGACAAAGATGAATTAAAAACATTTGGCATGTACAATCCTATGGAAAAAATGCTTAGACAAGGAATAGGTACTTTGGGCTATAGAGATGCTTGGAATATTTTTGATCAAATCATACTTTCTGAACCCTTAATAAAAGCAAATTATACTTCTTGGACTTATTGGAAAGCAAATGTATTTAAAAAACCATATCTTATTCAAACCGAAGGGCAATGGAAAGGCTATCCAAAACGAAATTCAAATGGAGTGCCTGGTTACAG
>JAAURU010000154.1 GCA_012032075.1 Flavobacterium sp. | reverse complement strand
TTTAGAAATAACAGTTGGAAACGGAAGCTAATTCAAAATCTTTCAAAACAAAATTAGAAGGAACTAAAAGAAACCGATTCGCTTAGAATTGATGCTGTTCAAAAAAGTACCTTAAAATTTTAGAGATGTTTTTACATTAACTACAAAAACTCCTTTAAAAAAAATTGACAAACAAAAAATCAAATTAATTGATAAAGATTCTGCTACAGTAGATTTTATTTTTACTTATGATGAATTCGAGCAGCAAATTCTTATTTGACTTCAAAAAAATAGAAAATCAGAAATACCAAATGGAAATTTTGCCAGGTGCTATTATTGATAATTACAACACCACTAATGATAGTTTAAATTTTGCTTTCAACACTAGAGCTTTATCAGATTATGGTAATTTAAAAATAAATATTAAAAAATGCTAGGAGCTACCCTATTGTTGTTGAAATTTTAAAGGGCAAAGGAGATATTGTTGCTTCAGTAATAAGCAATAAAGAGGAGTGGATCTATTTTGATGCCATTGAACCAACAATCTATACGTTGAGGATTTTCTATGACGAAAATAAAAATGGAATTTGGGATACAGGAGATTTCTTAGAAAAGAAACAACCCGAACAAATTATTTATTACCCTAAAGGCATTGATGTAAGATCAAATTGGGATGTGGAACAAATTTTCGATGTTACTGAATAAACCAATTAAAAGATACTGAATACATCTCTATCGTTCAAGAAATTCAGTTTTTTTCTAGTTTCTAACATTGTTTCTTTATCAATTTCTATTAAAAACAGTCCTTGGTTCGCTTCACAGTTTAAAAGTTCTTTTCCAAGATAGTCATTTACTTGAGAGTTTCCTGAGTATTCTAAATTATTAGAATCTTCTCCTATTCTATTTACTCCAATTGTGTAACACATGTTTTCAATAGCTCTCGCTTTTAATAATGTATTCCAAGCATTTATTCTTGGCTTTGGCCAATTGGCAACATATAACAACAAATCATATTCTTCCATGTTTCTTGCAAAAGCTGGAAAACGCAAATCATAACAAACTTGCATACAAATTTTCCAATTATTATAAGAAACAATTACTTTTTCTTTACCTTTTTGATATACTTTATCTTCTCCAGCTAAGGTAAATAGATGTCTTTTATTATAATATTCTACATTACCATTTGGAAACACAAAAATCATTCTGTTGAAATAATTTCCATTTTCTTCAATTACTAAACTTCCTGTTATCGCAAAATTTTTCTGTTTTGCAATTAATTTCAGCCAATTCATAGTTTCTCCATTCATTGTTTCTGCAACATTTTCTGGATTCATTGTAAACCCTGATGTAAACATTTCTGGCAATACTAATAAATCATACGCTTCTTTAAATGAATCAATATATTTTTGAATTAAATCTCTATTCCCTTTAGGGTTTTCCCAAATTAACTCCGTTTGAAATAAGGCTATTTTCATAAATAAAGGAAAGATTGTTAAAATTTTAAAAAAAGATTTCAAAAGCAATAAAAAATCATATTTTTACTATTACAAATGTAACATTAATAAACATGATTGAACTACTTCAACCACACATACATTGCAAAATTACTCATATTACTAAATTAGGTGGTTATGATAATGATAATTATTTAATCGAATGTGACGTTTCTAAATACATATTAAAAACATATACTTTTTCTGAAGAAACGTTAGACTTGGTTGAAGCAGAAATTGATGTTCTACTATTTTTAAATTCACAAAAAAGCTTTGAAACTCCTACTCCAATTGCTTTTTCAAATGATGAATTTGTTTTAATAACAAACCTAAATAATCAAAAAAGTATTTGCCGATTACTTTCTTATTTAGAAGGACAGTTTTTTGCTGAAGTTCCACAAAATGAAAATTTATTAGCTTCTTATGGAAAACAAATCGGGTTACTTAATAAAGAATTAAAGGAATATAAAAGCTATTATTATAAAAGTCGAAATTGGGAATGGAATATTGAAAACTTAGCTTTAAACACAAAATATCTTAAAGATATTGACTCAGCTAAAGACAGAAACTTAGCTTTATATTTCATGAATCAATATGATGAAATTGTCGTTCCAAAAACTTTCGAATTAAAAAAAGCATACATACATAACGATATTAACGAATGGAATGTTTTAGTGAAAAACAATCAAGTTTCAGGATTTATCGATTTTGGAGATGTAGTTTATACTCATCAAATTAACGAATTAGCCGTGGCAATAATTTATGCCATTTATGAAAAAACAGAAGCAATTGCTCTTGAAAATATTCATATAATTTGTAAAAATTATCAACTTGAAAATCCTTTAGAAGCTTTAGATATTGACGTTTTATACTATTGTGTTGCAGCTCGTTTAATTATAAGTGTTTGTAATTCTGCTCATGCCAAAAAAATAAATCCAGAAAATACTCATGCTTTAATTAGTGAAGATAAAGCGTGGAAAATGCTCTATAATTTAGTTAAGGTAAACCCAATACATTTTACCAATTCAATTAAAGAAACATTAGGTTTTGGTTACCAAAACCCTTAGCAATCGAAAAAATTAAAGCCAAAAGACATGAACATTTAGCCAAAATTCTTTCAATAAGCTATAGTAATCCAATTTATGTAGAAAAAGCTACTTTTCAATATATGTATGATGCATACGGAACTGCTTTTTTAGATGCATATAACAATATTCCGCATGTTGGTCATTCCCATCCAAAAGTGGTAAAAGCAGGACAAATACAAATGGCAAAATTGAATACAAACACACGTTATTTGTATGATGTTTTAAACCAATATGCCGAAAAATTATTAAGTAAGTTTCCACCAAGTTTAAATAAAGTGTTTTTTGTTACTTCAGGAAGTGAAGCTAATGATTTAGCTATTCGAATGGCAAAAAACATACTGGAGATCCTAATATAATGGTTATCGAACACGGTTATCATGGTCATACCCAAACAGGAATTGACATTAGCGATTATAAATTTAGTAATCCAAAAGGACAAGGCATAAAAGACTATATAGTCAAAACAGGAATTCCAGATACTTATAGAGGAAAATACAATCAAAATGATGGTTCAGCTGGAAAGCAATATGCAACGGAAACCATTCAAGATATAAAAAATAGCCATTCAAAAATTGCTGCTTTCATTGCAGAACCAATCGTAGGTTGTGGTGGACAAGTTCCATTGGCAACTGGTTATTTACAACCCGTTTACGAAGCAATAAGAGCAAAAGGTGGTGTTTGCATAAGTGATGAAGTACAAACAGGTTTTGGAAGAATGGGAGACCATTTTTGGGGTTATGAAGCACATGGAGTTGTTCCTGATATGGTTGTTATTGGAAAACCAATGGGAAACGGACATCCAATGGGTGCTGTTATTTGTACCAATGAAATTGCCGAATCTTTCAATACAGGTGTAGAATTTTTTACTTCCTTTGGAGGAAATCCAGTATCTTGTGCTATTGGTTTAGCTGTTTTGGAAGTTATAGAAGAAGAAAATTTACAAGAAAATGCATTACTAGTTGGTAATTATTATAAGGAACAATTTTCTAAATTAGCGGAAACTTATAAATGCATTGGAGATGTAAGAGGTTCAGGTTTATTTTTAGGTTTTGACATTGTGAAAGTTGGCACAAAAGAACCTGATACTGCTTTAGCACAACATATTAAAAACGAATTAAGAGCACGCAACATTTTAATAAGTACAGACGGCCCTTTTGATAATGTATTAAAAACAAAACCACCTATTATGTTTACCAAAGAGAATGTGGATACAGTTGTAAAGAACACAAGAGAAATATTAGAAGAATACATAAAGTAAAATGTCAGTCTGAGCTTGTCGAAGACATTTAAAAAAGCATTTCGACAAGTTCAATGTGACAATAAGTATAAATTATAAATAAAAAATAAAATATGAGACCATTTCATTATGCTTTTAAAATAACCGATATAGAAAGTACCCGAAAATTTTATGTAACCATTTTAGGCTGTAAAGAAGGTCGTTCTACTGAAAATTGGATTGATTTTGATTTCTTTGGAAACCAACTTTCAGCACATATTAGTACAACTTTTCCAGCATTAGATTATTGTGGGTTAGTTGATGGTGTAAAAGTGCCTATTCCTCATTTTGGATGTGTTTTAACTATGGAACAATTTATTGCCGTTGAAGACAGATTAGTGCAAAACAAAATCCCTTTTATTATTGAACCGCAAACAAGATATCCAAATCAAAGAGGAGAACAACGTACTATGTTTGTTTTAGATTTCAGCAATAATCCTATTGAATTTAAAGCTTTTAAAAATGAAGAGGAGATGTTTTAAATGCTAAAACATCTCAAAATCATAATTTTTTATTTTTTTACAAAAGAAATTTACGCTTTCAAAATAAAACTCTCCTGATATTGAAATTGAAAATTCATTCCAATTTCTATTTATTTTATCTATTGAATCTTTTAGAATAAAAGTTTTCTTCTTATAACTCTTATTGTTTTTTATAGGTTTATATTTATTGCTTCTCATAATTTAACTTAATTTTAATCCAAAACCAAAATTACAATACCATCAAAATAAAGCGTCCGAAATCATACAATTTGTATAAATTCGGATAAATTTGTATAATTTAGGACTAAAATTAGGTGCTACTTTTCCTGAATGCTGTTGGAGTAGTATTGGTAAACTTTTTAAAAGCAAGATAAAAAGTAGATTTTGAATTAAATCCACATTCATAACCTATAGTTTCAATATTATAATGACTATATTCTGGTTTAATTAAATATTTTTTGGCTTTATTAACACGCAATTGGTTCACATAATCAGAAAAATTATACCCACTATTTTGATTAATAGTGTTAGAAACTTTTGTTGTACTCATCTTAATTTCTGTAGCTAAAACTTCTAAACTAAACGTAGGATCTAAAAATCGGTTATGCTTTTCAATGTGATTTTTAATGATTAAAAAAGAGTTTTCTTTGTTGCTAACATCTATAGAAGCATTTTCGTTTAGCGATTTATTATTACTTCTATTTTCTTCAGCAATGACTTCTCTTAGTTGAATTCTTTGAGTCATGATGTTATAATGGAAAAAACCTTGGTAACCAATCCAATATAAAAGAACGGAACAACTCAAACGCATTGGATAATAAATGTAAATTACTGGATTAATTACTTTACCTATATTACAAACAATTGCTGTAATCCATAGTAATACAATAACGCTTCCAAGAGACATGAATATTTTAAGCCATTTTATATTATCATAAGACAAAACTTCTTTATATAGATTAGAATAATTAAACAATAATAAAAAAGCTTTTACAAATAAAAAAACAGTTAATAAGGCATTAATTATTTCTTCAATTTGAGCATATTTGGCAACAAAATAATTATCGCTATCATTTAAAAAATAAGGTATAAAAGCTATTCTAATAAAAATTTCAATTACAAATAGTATTATAGCAATTAATATGTAAGAATGTATTTTCTTTTCAACTTTCAAATAGTGAATTAAAAAAGAATAGAAAGAAGGAAAAATAAGAAGATACCAAGGAATTAATAACTTACTCACAAAAAAATTGACTTTTACAAGTCCCGTATCAATCAATACAATTTGTAGATTGTTAAGAGTTAAAAATAAAACAACTAACACCAAATATAATACTGATGAATCTCGACCACGTTTAGAAAATAATGCTGAAATAATAAAAATAATACCTAGCAGTATTCCTGCAATCATTAAAAAGTTAAAGCTATCTTTTATTAGTTCTAAACTCATATTGAACAAAGTTAACAACTTCTTTTATAAATAATTTATAATTAAAAAACGCACCTAAATTTAGATGCGTTTCAAATATATACTAATTTTGTTGACTATAAACTAGCCTTCAAAAATTCTCTATTCATTCTAGCAATGTTTTCTAAAGAAATACCTTTTGGACATTCTACTTCACAAGCTCCAGTGTTTGTACAGTTTCCAAAACCTTCTTCGTCCATTTGACGAACCATGTTTTGAACACGTTGTGCAGCTTCAACTTTTCCTTGTGGTAATAATGCATATTGAGAAACTTTAGCTCCTACAAACAACATGGCTGATCCATTTTTACAACTTGCTACACAAGCTCCACAACCAATACATGCTGCTGCCATAAAAGCTTTATCAGCATCATCTTTAGGAACTGGAATAGCATTAGCATCAATAGTATTACCTGAAGTATTTACAGATATAAATCCACCTGCTTGTTGAATTCTGTCGAAAGCACTTCTATCAACTACTAAGTCTTTTACAACAGGGAAAGCCTTACTTCTCCATGGTTCAATAAAAATAGTGTCTCCATCTTTAAATTTACGCATGTGTAATTGACAAGTTGTTGTTCCAGTTTCTGGTCCATGCGCTCTACCATTAATAAAAAGGGAACACATTCCACAAATACCTTCACGACAATCATGATCAAAAGCAACAGGTTCTTGTTTATTAGAAATTAATTGCTCGTTTAATTGGTCTAACATTTCCAAAACGAACTTGCAGTAGATACATTATCTAATTTATATGTTTCTATTGCTCCTTTAGCTTGTGCGTTTTTTTGACGCCAAATTTTAAGGGTAATATTTATATTTTTAGCTGTACTCATAATTTTCTATTTATAATTTCTAGCGGCAATTTTTATGAACTCGTATTTCAAATCTTCCTTATGCAATGCTGCTTTTGTAGTATCTTGTCCTTTGTATTCCCAAGCACTTACAAAAGAGAAGTTTTCGTCATCACGAAGCGTTTCTCCTTCTGCATCTTGGTACTCTTCTCTAAAATGACCACCACATGATTCGTTTCTTTGTAACGCATCCATTGCCATTAATTGTCCTAATTCGATGAAATCAGCTACTCGCATAGCCTTATCTAATTCAGGGTTAAATTCAGTTGCACTTCCAGGAACATAAACATCTTTGTAAAACTCTTCTCGTATTTGTGTAATCTGCTCAATAGCTTCTTTCAATCCTTTTTCATTACGAGCCATACCAACTTTATTCCACATTACATGACCTAAACGTTTGTGGAAATAATCTACCGATTTTGTTCCGTTATTATTTAAGAACTTGTTTATGGTTTCGTTAACTCTACTTTCAGCTTCAGCAAATTCTGGAGCATCTGTTGAAATTTTTCCAGTACGAATTTCATCTGCTAAATAATTAGACACAGTATAAGGTAAAACAAAATAACCATCAGCTAAACCTTGCATTAAAGCAGAAGCTCCCAATCTATTTGCTCCATGATCTGAGAAATTTGCTTCTCCAGCCACAAAACAACCAGGAATAGTTGATTGTAAGTTGTAATCTACCCAAACTCCACCCATAGTATAGTGCACTGCTGGATAAATTTTCATTGGAGTTTCATATGGATTTTCGTCAGTAATTTTTTGATACATTTCAAATAAATTACCATACTTTTCTTCAATCCATTGTTTACCTAATTTGATAATTTCTTCTTCTGATGGATTGTGATTTCCTTTTGCGTAAGCTACTTCTTTTCCTTTAGTTTTAATTTCAAAACTAAAATCTAAGTAAACACCTTCTTGAGTTTCATTATCTTCAATACCATAACCTTCATCACAACGCTCTTTCGCAGCTCTTGAAGCTACATCACGAGGGACTAAATTTCCAAAGGCAGGGTATCTTCTTTCTAAGAAATAATCTCTATCTTCTTCTGCAATTTGTGTTGGTTTTAATTTTCCAGCACGAATAGCTGTAGCATCTTCTTTTTTCTTTGGCACCCAAATACGTCCTGAATTACGTAAAGATTCCGACATCAAAGTTAATTTTGATTGATTAACTCCGTGAACAGGAATACACGTTGGGTGAATTTGTACAAAACATGGATTAGAAAAACAAAAGCGCCTTGTTTATGAATTCTCCATCCAGCACTTACATTACTTCCCATTGCATTTGTTGACAAGAAATAAACATTTCCATAGCCTCCCGAAGCAATAACAACTGCATGAGCTGAATGTCTTTCCAATTCTCCAGTAACTAAGTTGCGAGCAATTATTCCACGTGCTTTACCATCAATTTTTACTAAGTCAACCATTTCATGACGGCTGTACATTTTTTACGTGTCCAAGTCCTATTTGTCTTGATAATGAAGAATAAGCACCTAACAATAA
>JAAURU010000153.1 GCA_012032075.1 Flavobacterium sp. | reverse complement strand
TGGTTGTCGGCCAATTTGCATTCGTTTTTTAAACAAAGTAAAATTCCGAAATGGCTCAATGTTGCCGTGGGTTACGGAGCAGAAGGAATGGTAACAGGAGAAGACGATTTGGTCAACACGATTTTCTTTCCGCAACGCGAACGAACGCGTCAGTTCTACCTCAGTTTTGACGCCGATTTAACCAAAATCAAAACCAAATCACACTTGCTGAAAACCGTATTTTCTTTAGTTAACACGATTAAAATTCCAGCGCCCGCTTTCGAAATCAAATCGAGTGGAGGAAGTAAATTCCATTTTCTTTATTTTTAGAAGCGAAAAGGCTTGGGCTTTCTTGTAATCCATTTTCCCGCTTTCCGTTTCAATACCTTTGTCAAAGTTTCAAACTTTGACAAAGGTGTTATAAATTCTATTCAAATCGACTCTTCACTTCGTTAAAATTTTCCACAATCAAATCATTACAAAGATTACCAATACTTCCTTTGTGAGAATGTTGTATGTTGTAATTCGGTTTAAATGTATTGTTTTCTATGGCTAAACCAATATTTTTATAGGCATCTCTAAACGCAACTCCGTCTAAAACTTGTTGGTTTACATTTTCCACACTAAACATATACTTGTATTTTTCGTCTTTTACAATTTCTGGTTTAATTTGAATGTGTGCCAACATGAAATCGAGCATTTCCAAGCACTCTTTTAAAGAAGTTATTGCTGGAAAAAGAATCTCTTTGGTTAATTGCACATCTCTGTGATAACCTGAAGGTAAATTATTGGTAACCAAAATCAATTCGTTTGGAACAGCTTGAATTCGGTTACATTTTGCTCTCATAATTTCAAAAACATCTGGATTTTTTTTGTGAGGCATAATACTACTTCCAGTGGTTAAAGAATCTGGAAAAGAAATAAATCCAAAATTTTGATTCAAATACAAGCACATATCAAAAGCAAACTTGCTCAACGTTCCAGCCATTGTTGCTAATGCCATTCCGAAGACTTTTTCCGATTTTCCTCTAGTCATTTGGGCATAAACCGAATTCACATTGAGGGTTTTAAAACCTAACAATTTAGTGGTTAAAGTTCTATTCAAAGGAAAAGAAGTACCATAACCAGCTCCAGAACCTAATGGGTTTTTATTCACCACATTATAAGCTGCTAAAAACACTTCTAAATCGTCAATCAAACTTTCTGCATAAGCCCCAAACCAAAGTCCGAAAGAAGATGGCATTGCAATTTGTAAATGGGTGTATCCTGGTAATAGGACGTCTTTATGTTGGTTACTTAATTGTATTAAAGTAATAAATAGTTTTTCAGTGAGGTCTACAATTTCTGAAATTTCAGTTTTGAAATATAATTTTAAATCGGTTAAAACTTGATCATTTCTAGAACGACCACTGTGAATTTTTTTACCGATGTCTCCAATTCGCTGAATCAGCAAATGTTCTACTTGAGAATGTACATCTTCAATTCCTGCTTCAATTTCGAAATTTCCGTTTTCAATTTCAACAGCAATATTTTTTAATTCTTTTTGAATTTCTTTCCATTCGTCATTGGTCAACAAATCAATAGAATGTAACATTTCACAATGAGCTAAAGAACCCAAAACATCATATTTTGCTAATTTGTAATCAAAAACCACATCATTCCCAACAGTAAATTTTTCTACAATTGAAGCGTGTTCTTGATTGGAACTTTCTTTTTTCTGCCAAATTTTCGTTGCCATGTTAGAGTATTTGGGTTAAAATTGAAATATGAATTTGGATGGCTTCCTTAATTTCATCTAAATAAATAAATTCGTCACTACTATGTGAACGAGTTGATAAACCTGGACCTATTTTTAATGAAGGACATGGAATTACTGCTTGATCGGATGAGGTTGGAGAACCATAATATGTTCTGCCAATAGCTAAACCTGCTTTTACATAAGGATGATCCATTGGAATAGAAGAGGAGTTCAATCGTAAAGAACGAGCTGTAACTTTAGATTTTACATTTTCTTGTACCAATTTGTACACTTCTTCATTGGAATACAATTCATTTGTACGAACATCTACTGTAAACGAACACGAATTTGGAACTACATTATGTTGTGAACCACTGTTAATAATCGTTGGTGTCATTTTAACTTCACCTAAAATCGATGAAACTTTATCAAATTTATATTCGGTAAACCAACGAATATCTTTTACAGCATTTAAGATTGCATTGTCATTATTTGGATGTGCAGCGTGAGAAGACGTTCCAGAAGCTTCACAATCTAAAACCAATAATCCTTTTTCGGCTATTGCCAAATTCATTTCGGTTGGTTCACCTACAATCGCAAAATCAATTTTTCCTAATTCGTTATATATTGATTCTACACCATTTACACCAGAAATTTCTTCTTCTGCAGTTGCAGTCATGATAATATTATAGTTCAAATTTTCTTTTTCGTAGAAATATAGAAAAGCACAAATTAAACTGACTAATGGTCCACCAGCATCGTTACTACCTAATCCAAATAACTTTCCATCTTTTTCAATTGGTTCAAAAGGATCTAAAGTGTAACCTGTATTTGGTTTTACCGTATCGTGATGTGAATTTAAAAGTATTGTAGGTTTTGAAGCATCATAATATTTATTATAAGCCCAAACATTATTCATACTTCTATGGGTAGGGATTTCGTGAGATTTGAAAAATATTCAATAATTGCAGCTGTTTTATCTTCGCTTTTACTAAAAGAAGGTGTTGCTATTAATTTTTTTAGCAGTGAAAGTGCTGTTTCATATAATTGTGTAACTGTATTATTTGATAATTCTTGTGTATTCATGATTTGTATTGTTTAAAAAGCCTAAAATATTGGTGGCTTTTAAGATTCCTATTACTGAAACTCCGTTTTGTAAGGCATTGAAACAATTATCTAGTTTTGGTATCATTCCTTTTGAAATTGTACCATCGTTTTTTAATTGTTCGTATTGTTGATGATTCAAAGATTTAATTACTGAATCATCATTACTGGGTTCAGATAGTACACCTTTTTTTTCAAAACAGTACAATAAAGATACATCATATTTTGAAGCTAAACTAGTAGCTAAAGTACTGGCAATGGAATCGGCATTTGTGTTTAGTAATTGTCCGTTTCCATCGTGAGTAATTGCGTTTATAACGGGTGTTAAACCAAAATTTATTAGATTTTCAATAAATTCAGTATTCACACTATTTTCGTTTAAATCACCTACAAATCCATAATCAATTGTTGGGTGAATTCGTTTTGCGGTTTGTATCAAATTAGCATCAGCACCAGAAAGTCCGATGCTGTTTTTATTGTTTTTTTGCAATTGTGCTACAATGTTTTTATTGATGTAACCTGCATAAACCATTGTTGCAATCTTAATGGTTTCTGCATCTGTTATTCTTCGTCCATCGATTAATTGTTGTGGAATGTTTAGCTTTTCGGCTAAATCGGTAGCTAATTTTCCACCACCATGAACGAGAATAAAAGGTGTAGTAATGGTGGCAATAGTCTCTAAAAATTGTGCTAATTCAAACTTATTGTCGATACTATTACCACCTATTTTAATAATTAATAACTTTTGGTTATTCATTGTTTTCTAATATTTTTTGAAGAATTATTTGAGCAGCAAAAGTTCTATTGTTAGCTTGTTTGTAAACTAACGAATTTTCACTATCTAATACTTCGTCACTTATTTCAACATTTCTTCTCACAGGTAAACAATGCATTATTTTAGCATTATTACTTACTTTTAACTTGTCATTGGTTAGCAACCAATCTTCTTCAACTGGAATTTCTTTTCCATATTCTTTGAATGAAGACCAATTTTTCACATACACAAAATCGGCATTTTCTAATGCTTTTTCTTGATTGTATTCAATGGTTGCATTTTTAGTAAAATTAGTATCTAATTCGTACCCTTTTGGATGTGTAATAACAAACTCATAATCACTCGCATTCATCCATTGCGCAAAGGAATTCCCTACTGCATGTGGAATAGGTTTAATATGTGGTGCCCAAGTTAAGACCACTTTTGGCTTTTTATTTTTTGGTAAATGTTCTTCAATTGTAATGCAATCGGCTAAACTTTGAAAAGGATGCAAAGTGGCAGATTCTAAGGAAACTACAGGAACTTTTGCATGTTTTTCAAACAGTTTATATACTTTTTCAGAAATGTCATCTTCTTTATTGGTCAAACCAGCAAAACAACGAATACCTATAATATCACAATATTGACTCAATACATTTGCAGCATCTTTTACATGTTCCACTGTGTTGCCATTCATAACAGCTCCATCTTCAAATTCCCAAGTCCATGCTTCTTGATTTGCATTTAATATAATAGTATGTAAACCCAAATTTTGAGCTGCTTTTTGTGTGCTTAATCTGGTTCTTAAACTCGAATTTAAAAATACTAAACCAATTGTTTTTCCTTTACCAAGGTGATTGTTTTGTTGTGGTGCTTTTTTTAAAGCAATAGCCTCTTTAATTGTTGTATGTAAATCTGTTATATCATTAACAGAGAAGAATCTTTTCATCTCTTTAAATCTTGTTTATTAATTTAATTTTGCACTAATTACTGTCATCCTGAGCTTGTCGAAGGACACTAATCACTAATTATGTCAGTACAGTTTTTCTACTTTGGTTTACTTCTTCTTTTTTATAATGTAACCTTGAAAGCGTTTTAAAAGCGCTAATAAAAACATCTAATTCTTTTTTAGAAATGTTTAAAGCAGGTAAAATTCGTAAAGTGTTAGGACAAGATGCATTTCCTGTTAGAATTCTAAAATCTTTTAATAATTGATTTCTAAAAGGAGCACAAGGTATTTTTAATTCTATACCAAACATTAATCCTTTGTATCTTATTTCTTTAACTATTGGATTATCTTTAAGTTGTTGGTTTAAATAATTACCCATTTCAGTAGCATTATGCATCAATTTTCAGTTTCGATGACTTCTAAAACAGCCTTTGAAGCGGCACAAGCTAAATAGTTACCACCAAAAGTAGTTCCTAGTAAGCCGTGTTTAGCTTCAATAATGGGTGAAATAAGCACACCACCAACAGGGAATCCATTGCCCATTCCTTTGGCTACAGTTATAATATCTGCTTGAACATTTGCATGTTGATGTGCAAAGAATTTACCAGTTCTTCCATAACCCGATTGAATTTCATCGGCAATAAATAAGGCTTCATAGCGATCGCACAAAACTCTTATTTTTTGTAGAAAAGCGGTTGTTGGAATTTGAACACCACCCACACCTTGAATACCTTCAATGATGACAGCCGCAATGTCATTTGTTTTAAAGGCTTCGTCTAATGCTTCAATATCGTTAAATGATAAGAAAATAAAATTATCGGATTCATTTATTGGAGCGATTATTTTTTTATTATCGGTAGCAGCAACGGCAGCAGCAGTTCTTCCGTGAAATGCTTTACTAAAACAAATTACTTTTTTCTTATTCGTATGAAATGAAGCTAATTTTAACGCATTTTCATTGGCTTCCGCTCCAGAATTACACATGAAGAATTCATAATTATCATAACCACTGACTTTTCCTAATAATTTAGCCACTTCTTCTTGAATGGGAATTCTTACAGAATTAGAGTAAAATCCAATATTGTGTAATTGTCTTGTTACCATTGTTACATAAGTAGGATGACTATGACCAATAGAAATAACGGCATGACCACCATATAAATCTAAATACTTTTCATTTCTATCATTCCATAAATAAGAGCCTTCAGCTTCAACGAAGTTTAAATCGAATAACGGATATACATCAAATAATTTCATACTAAAAATTTTTAAAATGCTGTTGCTTTAAGTTTTAAGCCTAATGTAGGTTCCCAACCCAACATTAAATTCATGTTTTGAATCGCTTGACCTGAAGCTCCTTTTACTAAATTGTCAATTATAGTGTGAACCACAACGTGTTCACCTTGTTTTTCTATGTGAATTAAACACTTGTTTGTGTTAACGACTTGTTTTAAATCGATTGTATTTTTAGAAACAAAAACAAAAGGATTGCCATTGTAAAATGTTTCATATATTGTATATAATTGTTCCAATATTAAGTTGCTTTCCAATGTAGAACTTGTAAAAATTCCTCTGGTAAAATCACCTCTCCATGGTATAAATTCCAATTGGACTTTTTCTTTATTTAAGTGTTCCAATGTTTGACAAATTTCAGGAACGTGCTGATGATTCAATGTTTTATAAGCTGAAATATTATTGGTTCTCCAACTAAAATGAGAAGTTGACTGTAATTGTTGTCCAGCTCCTGTTGCTCCAGTAATTTCTGTAGTATATACTTTATTTAATAATTTTTCTTTTGCCAATGGAAGCAAAGCCAATTGAATTGCCGTTGCAAAACATCCAGGGTTCGCAACATAATTTGCTTTTTTTATCGCTTCTTCATTTGTTTCAGATAAACCATAAATGAATTCACCTTGACTGAAATTCCCGTCTAATCTGAAATCATTTCCTAAATCAACTATTTTTATTGTTTTTGAAACTGCATTATTTTCAATCCAAACTTTACTTTCTTTGTGAGGCAAACACAAGAATAAAACGTTTACAGTATTTGTATATTCATTGGTAAACTTTAAATTAGTTTCTCCAAACAAATCGGTATGAATTTCATATACTGGTTTATAGGCATTACTTCTGCTTAAAGCAAAAGCAATTTCAACATTAGGATGATTCAATAACAAACGAATTAATTCTCCACCAGTATAACCTGCAGCACCTATAATTCCTACTTTAACTTTAGTTTGCATCTACTTCTGTTTGATTAGCATTTACTTTGTGATAAATGGAAAGCGAATTGCTAATAATTTTGAATATCCTTTTACATCATCACCAGACCAGCCCAAGTTCATTTCCCCATAACTACCAAATTTGGCATTCATTAAATCATTCTCAGATTCAATACCATTTAAAATATAACGATAAGGAAGAAGTGTAATAAAAACTTTTCCATTTACTTTATTTTGTGTGCTTTCAAAAAAAGTTTCAATATCTCGCATGGCAGGGTCTAAAAATAAACCTTCGTGTAACCAACTGCCATACCAGTCTGCAAGCTGTGACTTTAGGTTTAATTGAAATTTTGAAAGTGTATGTTTTTCTAATAAATGATGTGCCTTTAAAATTAAAATTGCAGCAGCCGCTTCAAACCCAACTCTTCCTTTTATGCCAACAATTGTATCACCCACATGGATGTCTCTCCCTATTGCATATTGAGAAGCTATGCTTTCAAGATATTGAATGGCTTGTGCAGGAAATGAAAACACTTTCTTATTAATACCAACTAATTCTCCTTTAACAAAATGAAGGGTAATATCGGTCGATTCAGCTACTGCATTATTTAATTGAGACGGAAAGGCACTTTCCGGTAAATTTGTACTTGAGGTTAAGGTTTCTTTTCCACCTACGGAAGTTCCCCATAATCCTTTAATTGATTGAATATTGTGCTTTTTCAAAGTTAATTTCGAAACCGTTTTCAGCTAAAAAAGAGATTTCAGCTTCTCTAGATAGTTTTAAATCTCTAATAGGAGTTATGATTTCTACATTTGGACATAAAATATTAAAAATGACATCGAATCGCACTTGGTCATTACCAGCTCCAGTACTTCCATGAGCAACAGCTTCAGCATTTATAGCAATAGCATATTCGGCAATAGATTTTGCTTGAATAGTTCTTTCAGCACTTACTGAAAGCGGATAGGTATTGTTTTTTAATACGTTGCCATAAATTAAATATTTTACACAAGTATTGTAGTACGAATCTGTTGCATCAACACAAGTAAAAGAATGTACACCTAATTCATACGCTCGCTTTTCTATTGCAGCTATTTCTTCTTCTGAAAAACCACCTGTATTTATAGTTACTGCATGTACTTCATAATCTAATTTTTTAGATAAATACACTGCACAAAAAGAGGTATCTAAACCACACTATAGGCTAATACTATTTTTTCTTCAATTTTAATTATTTCAACATGAATACTTTCCAGTGGGAAAAAAATTACCACGTGTGGGATTCAACTTGAACAAAATCCTTTGACACAAGTGTGACACATACACAAAAAAAGAAAAGGAGGGGGTTGGAAGAATGTTCTTTTTCGTGTTTGTATTTTGGATATTCCGTGTAAATGCAGAATGCCGATACACT
>JAAURU010000152.1 GCA_012032075.1 Flavobacterium sp. | reverse complement strand
ATATTCTTTCTGAATAGACAACGTAGTATCGACAAATGTGGTGTCTTTTCTAAATTGTATATTTTATAGAGTTGAATGGGTGGTTTTTTTCTTTTTTATTATTTGCAGGATCAAAAACTCTTATTGAATCTGAAGTGGTTTCAACAGGTGGTGTAATTTGTTTTTTTGGGAAAACAGCGATAAAGAAAGAAAAAGTAATACTACAGCGATTTTTTTCATTACAAATAAATATGAGCAAATGTAATGAGAAAATTAATAATAAAAAAGACCTACATTGCTGTAGGTTACTTAAATATTTATTAAATTATAGTTTATGTTAATAAACTTAAAATATTATTTTTTTATAAATTTCTTTGTTAGAATTTTATTTTCATTATTGATTTCTAGAATATAAAAACCTTTTAATAAATTAGAAATATCAATAATATTATCTTTAAAATCATTATTTGAATATACAATTTTTCCAGATACATCAAATATCTTTACTTTAGCATTAATAAAATCAAAATCTGATTGAATATTAAGTAAATTTTCAGCTGGGTTTGGATAAATAGACAAGCCATCTTTACTAAATTCGTCATTAGATAGCGATAAATTTAATCCACTAATTATTAAACTAAAGTTTTGACCAGTACCAATATTTCCTTTATGTGTGACAGTTATTGTATATGTTCCAACTGCATTATCGATATCAACACGTTCAAAAATATCAACATTATTAGTTGTAGTTCTGGTTGGAGCAGCATAAGGTTGATTTACATCTAAACTCCATGGAAAATAATCATTTCCAGTTTTTGTAACTTTTAAGTCTAAATCATTAACTAAGTATGAAACATTAGGATCTACAGTTCCAGAGTTCACTAAACCCGAAGGAGCTGGCTTATCAGTCCAACAAATAGAAACTTTAACATTAGAAGGGTTAGAAACCGTAAACGTCTTGGTATATACTTGCCCATTACTTAATGGTAACTCTTCGATTACTGACAATGCTTGATTCTTTTTAGTAATTATATCAGCAGCACTTTTAACATCTACTAATCCCCAACCGTATTCATAATCAGGACCATAAAAATAACCAGCTTCTTTAGCTGAATGGAGAAGTATGCCCTTTAATGTTGAAGCACGCATGTAAGATGTATTAAGAGATAAATAATACTGTTGCAACAACAAACAAACACCACTTATTGCTGGTGAAGCCATTGAAGTTCCTTGCTTGAAACCGTAAGAAGTATCAGAATCAGCAACAGTAGAATAAACACTAACACCTTTAGCTACAATTTCTGGTTTTATTCTCCCATCATCAGTTGGCCCCCAACTACTAAATGAAGACATAGTAACACTTGACTCATCCATGTAATTTGAAACATTATTTACAGCACCTACCGCTAAAGAATTTTTTGCATTTTGCATACCTCTAATTATATCATAACCATATTTATTTTGCAAATGAGTATTAACTATTGGGTTAGTAGTATTATTCCTATCGTTACCAGCTGCTACAACAGGAAGATAAAATGGAGCTGCATAAGCAATCTGATCCATTTGTTGAGCTCTTGAATCATATGCTCCTAAAATCCATTCTGAAAGCCCACTTCCAATCCAATAAGAATGATTAGAAACTAATAAACCACTTGCTGCTGCAACTGTCATTTCACTATAGTCATTAGTCCAATCATAAGATAGACCATTAGCATCAAATGCTAAACCCCTAGCATTTTGATTAATTCCCTTTGCTAAGATAGTTCCCATTACATGAGTGCCATGATCAGATGTTGCAGAAAAATCTAATGTTGTCACTTTAGCATTAGGAAATTCAACATGAGTATCAAGTATAGGACCACTATCCCATACACTAACAGTCATTCCTTGACCTTGAACATTCAATCCCAAAGAACCACCACTGTAAATAGAATTTGCCGAAGCTGTAACAGCTGATTGCAAATTTGTTGTTTCATAATATGAGATATTTCCATAAACATCAACATCATATATCTCTTTATCAATCCCATTAACTGAAAATTTCCTTTTAATATCTGGATTTTTGGATAAAAATCAGAAACTCTATTTTCTCTTTCAATAAATTCTGAATCAAATAATTCTTTTAGTTCCTTAAGTTTATTTAAATCAGTATTTAAAATAACATCTTTATTACTATAATTCTTTTGAGAAAAAACAAAAGAAGAAAAGCAAATAACAAATAAAAATAAAATTCTACTCATAAATATTTTTTTTTTCAAAAATACAAAAAAATAATACTCTCAATTCAAGAGAGTCTATTTAGTAATAAATTTAACAAATGTTCTATTGTGGAGTTAATACCACATTTCCAGAGTCACCGTATGTATTAGACCATGTTAAAGTAATAACACCAGTCGTTTCATTAACAGAACCAAAAATTGTAAAACGATCATTATATTGATCAACATCACCTAGATCAGACAAACTATTACAGATATCTTCAATTCTCCCAGAAGGTGAGGCATCCATATAAATATTTGAATATAACCCAAAACTCATATCAGAAATAGTATATCTGCCAGCAGTTGTTGAAGCGTTTAAAGTTACTGATGATGTCAAATTAGAATAAGAATTAACACCATTTTGACCATATGTACCACTAGCTAAAGTGGAATAAGTACCTGCTAAATCAGATGGACAAACTCTAAACAAAGATACAGTGTGCGTTTTTTTATCTGACAACACAGAATCACTAGATAAATTTAAGATTAAACTTAATATTTGACCATTTGGAATATTTGCAAAAACACCATTAACTCTAAAAGAACCAGAATATTCACCTGCTGGAATAAATAATGTAGCTTGATCAATTGAATACATATTAGCTGTAGCAGTTGACATTGGATCAACTGATATAGTAAAGGTTCTATTTTGATCCGATTTTGTTGTAACACCAACTTGGATATCAACAAATGAACCAGATGATGTGACTCCTAAGTTAGAAGTTGTTTTTTTAAATAAATACGCAGTATTATCAATTTCGTTTGAAGTATCTTCGGTACAAGACGAAGTTGATAACAACAATGTAATAACACTGAAAAATAAAAATATCTTTTTCATAATATAGTTGTTTAAATTAGTATCCAGGATTTTGAGCCATTGGATTTACGTTAATTTCATCTTGAGGTATAGGCAAAGTCAATCTAAAATCAGTAACGCTTATGTTTAGAGGGTTAATAGCTGATGAATTTTGTGAATCAGTTAAAAATCTATCAGTCGTTGTAACACCCGCTAAAGTACCAATTCTTTTAAGATCTATATACCTATGGCCTTCAAAGCATAATTCTTTTCTTCTCTCTAACAAAACATCAGCCCAAGCCGCAGTAGGATTAGCGTAAGTTGGAAGTGGGACAACAGCACTTGCAATATAATTTCTATTTTGTCTTACAGTTCTAATAAGTGCTGCTGCACCTGGTGTATCACCTGCTGCAATTCTACATTCTGCTTTAATAAAATACATTTCAGACATTCTAAAAACTTTTAAATCATTAGAACCATGATTACCAGCTTTTCCTGGGTATTTATCTACAATTAAAACATCATTAAATTGGTCTCCTTGGGTAGCATCTGGAACAATTAAAGAAGAGCGATCTACAAAAGACCAACGTCTAAAATCTTGAGCACCTCCACCCATTGGTTGGGTAAACAATTCATATAAATTTCTACCCATATCACGAAGTGGTCCACCACCTATGTAAGATTGATTAGTATTATACTGACTTCCAAAATTTGCATTATTATTAAGTCTCAATAAAGAAAAAATTGCTTCACCTTGACTAAAATCAACCCACATTTTTCTATAATCAGGTGAAAAGGCAGTTGCTGTCCATCTATCCATTAAAAACAAAGCTCTTTGTGGACCCGCTGGTGGTTGTGTATCAAAAGAATCAGATCCAGAAGCACCAATATGAGTTGTAGAATTAGAGGTTAAAGGAAAGTCTGTTGGTAATGTAAAAGTACAACTAGCTAATTGTATTCCAGAATTGTTAATTACCAAATCTGCATAGGTTTCAGCTTGTGTATGAAGACCTCTATATAAATACATTCTAGCCCTCATAGCATTAATAACATTTACATTAAAAAATCTCCAACTGTTCCCACCACTTGTAGGAGTTGTTAAATTATTTTCAGCAAAAAGCAAATCACTTTCTATTAAACTAAAAACTTGAGCATTAGTTGATCTAGGTATTTTTTGAGCTGTTGTAGGTACAAAGTCAACTAACATAACTCCAGGAGCATTAGGGTCGGCTAAATTAGTTGAAAAATAAGTCAACAAATTAAAATGACAAAAAGCTCTAATAGCTCTTGCTTGTGCAATAATATTATTGTAAGCAGGTAAATCTGTAGTAGGAGGAGTAAATAATTGTGATCCTCTTATTAATCTATTAGCATAATTAATAGCTCTATAATTACTACTCCAAATATTTATAGCAAAACCATTAGTAGAGAAAACATTAAAACTTAATGTTTCACTAGGGAATCCTGCACTTCCCACAGCAACTTCATCAGTTAACGTAGAAGAAAGCATAATCTCATTTTGGATAGTCAATTGATCATAAGTCTCATTTAGAAAGAATTGCATGTTTTGTACACTTGTAAATAGTGCTTCATCATTTAACTCACCATCTTGTACTATATCCAAAGCATCTTCGCATGATAGCAAGAATAATGAAAAAGAAATGAAAAAGAATAAAAAGTCTTTTTTTTCATAATGTATTTTTTTAGAAACTGGCATCTAAGCCAAATGTTAATATTTTCGGTGTAGGATAAGCATTAGTATTACCAGCAGAAGAAGCCAATATTTCTGGATCAAAACCTTTCCATTTTGTGAAGGTTAAATAATTCTCTGCTATAATTCTAAAGTTTAAACTATTAATAAAAGTTTTATCTAAGAATTTTTGCGGAACAGTGTAACCAACAGTTAAGTTTCTCATTCTTAAATAAGAAGCATCTCTTAAAAATCTATCAGATAAATCAGTACCTAAGTCATAATTAGTATTCCCTAAAGCTGGAATATTAGTATTAGTATTTGTAGGAGTCCAAGCATTAAATAAATCAGTAGAAACAGGAAATTGAGCTGCGTTTCTAATATCCATTAAACCTGCATAATCGTTATCTATTGAATATATTTTTGCTGCATAAGTAAATAAAGTATTAACAAAGAAACCACCATAATTAGCTTCAAAACCAAATCCTCCAAGAAAGATTGGAGCCTCCGCTTTACCTGTAGCTCTTCTATCTCCGTCTGTAGGTGTTTCTGTATAATTACCATTGATATCTAAAAACAATAAATTTCCAGTTGATGGATTAACACCAACGTAAGGCACTAAAAGTACTGACCAAATAGTTCACCTTTATTTCTTGTAAAGTCATCTGAAGGTCTAAAATCCCATCTGCATCTGTATCAATTGCTCCAATATCTTCTATCGTATTTTTATTGTAAGCACCATTACCAAAAACATTAAGTTTAAATTTAGTATTTTTAAATACTTTATATCTTAGTTCTAATTCAACACCTTGGTTACGTATTGCACCATCATTTGAAGCAAGAACATTTCCGATAATACCGTTAGCAGCTGATATTGGGGATTGTTGATAAATACCATCAGTTAATCTGTTATAATAATCAACAGATCCAGTTAAACTCGTTTTTAGCAATTCGAAATCTAAACCAATATTAAATTGAGTTGTTTCTTCCCAACGTAAATCTTTATTTGCGTATGCAGAAACACCGAATGCTTGCGTATTATTATATCCGTTTGCGGACGCATTTAAATCTCTTACTAATTGAGAACCACCAAAGATTGTTGAATTATTGCCATCCAAATCTCTAGCAAGAACATTTTGGTTACCTGTAGTACCATAAGAAGCTCTCAACTTCAACAAATTAATGATTTCGGAATTTTCAAAAAAATCTCTAGTAATATTCCATCGACCTGAAACAGACCAAAAAGTTCCCCATTTGTTATCTTCAACAAATCTATATGAAGCATCTCTTCTTATAGAAGAAGAAAAACCGTATTTACCCTTGAAATCATAGTCAAATGTACCAAAAACAGATAGCAAACCAGCGTCTATTTTTTTGAGCAGCAACCGTTGGTCTATAAGAGAGTGGTTGTGATGCAGGATTGTACAATATATAACCTGTACCCGCACCTGGAGACCATGTTAAAGGATCTAAACCAATTTGTGTAAAACTATTAAATCTTCTGTGTGCCTTCATGTATTCTGAATAAGCAGCAATATCAATTGTATGATTTTCATTAATTGTTTTATTGAAAGCAAGTTTATTTACATGATTAAACATAAATTCAGAAGTAGAACTTATTGTCTCTAATCCATGAGAAGGTTGGTTAGCACCAGAAGCTCTTACCCTAGACAGATAGGCCTCTGGTCCAATAGCAAAATTACGTTTATCATCTGCGAAATCAATACCTGATGTTGTAGAAAATGTAAGATCTTTAGTTAATTTATAACCTAAGTTAAATGTAGCAATAACTTTAGTCTCGTTGAAAAAACTTGGTGCAACTTTGGGTTGAAGCAAATCTAACAACATTAGTGGTGTTAAATTAAGAGCTGGATTACCAAATTGAGATAATAGTTGAGCCCCGTTTTGGTATAAGGATGAAGGAACAAATCTTGGTGAATTCAAATAACCAGTTAAAGGGTTTTGTAAAACATTATTAGTAATTCCAGTTCTTGTTTCAGATTCAAATTGATTACGTCTAGAAAACGCTCCAAAAACATTAGCTGCATAATTAAATTTTTCGTTTATACTTTTTCCCGAAAAATTATTTCTTACAGTAAATCTTTTAAAATTTGTAGTTTTTAATATACCATCTTGCTCAAAATAACCAAAAGCGGTAAAATTACGAGTATTTTCACCTCCTGATGTAAAATTAAGATCATGACTAAGTGTTTTACCAGTTCTGATAAAAGCATCTTGCCAATCAGTATTTGTGGAAAATGCATCTAGATTATTAACATCCACTTGTACTGCTCCGTTAGGAAAATTTGCATTTGTTAAATATTGACCTGTAACAGCTAACGAACCTGCTAAACCCGTTGCTCCTTCGTCATTCCCTTTTCTCTGTAGTTTTAAATGCTCAATAGCTGTTGGTAAATTAAAACCATCACCTTGAAAAGTAGTTAAACCGTAAGAAGAAGAATAATTTGCAGAAAATGATTTTTTGTACTGTCCTTTTTTAGTAGTGATTACAATTACACCATTAGAACCTCTATTACCGTAAATTGATGTACCCGCTGCATCTTTTAAAACCGTTACAGATTCAATTTCATTTGGATTTAATGTTCTAAAGAATGCAGAATTTAATGGAACTCCGTCAATAACATATAAAGGATCACTTGATGAACTAATTGAACCTGAACCCCTAATAATTACATCATTTTTGTTTGTTCCTGGCTGCCCAGAAGAAGTAGCTATATTTAAACCTGCAACTTGACCTTGCAAAGAGTTTAAAACATTAACATTTGGTCGGTTTTGAATTAATTCATTTCCAACTGTTGCAGCTGCAATAGTAGTTTTTGCTTTAGTTGAAGTACTATAACCAGTAATCACAACTTCTTTCAACTCCACTCCTTGTTGTAGAGTTACATTATAAGAACTTGCAGTACCGACAGTAACAAGGGCGTCATCCATACCAACGTAAGAGATAATTAAAACATCTCCTTGGTTAGCTTTTATGGAAAACCCTCCATCAAAATTTGTTGTTGTACCTTTATTAGTACCTTTAACAACTACATTGGCTCCAGCTAAAGGGCCTAAGGCATCAGAAACGATACCAGTAACAGTTTTCTCTTGTGCGAACGAAAACTGCATCATAAACGCTACTATAAGCGTAAAAATCCATTTAAACTTCGATCTCATATTAATTTTATTTGAGTTAGTTATTCAGCAAACTTCTTAATAATTTCTTAAATAACCAAATAATACGTTAGAATATTGCTGTTTACAAATGTTAAATATTTAATTATCATATTGTATTATACTAACTAATCATACATTTAAGATGAAAAAAAAGCATTAAAGTTGCGTCAAAAACAATATTTTTGATAAAAAATTTAATATTAATACTTGTTAAGTAAATGTTACAGATGTTAAGTAAATGTTATAGTTCTTTTATTTTCGAGT
>JAAURU010000151.1 GCA_012032075.1 Flavobacterium sp. | reverse complement strand
ACAATATGAGATAAGTCATTATTTTTTAAATGTATATTTAAGAATCCAACCAATGATTTTAACTCCTGCCATAATGGTTCCTTTTACAGTTCCAGAAACCTTAGAAACTCCTATTCTATTTTTATATTTAACAGGAATTTCAACATATATTAAGTTTTGTTTTAAGGCTTTTAGTTGCATTTCGACTGTCCAACCATAGGTTTTGTCTTCCATTTGCAAAGCTACTAATTTTTGATATTTAATAGCCCTAAAAGGTCCTAAATCGGAAAACTTTGCGTTAAAAAATAGTTTCATCAAAAAGGTTGCTAACCAATTCCCAAAAACTTGTTGAGGCGTCATTGCACCACTCTCTCTAAGTCTTTTTACTCTTGCACCTATTACTAAATCAACATCTTTTTCAATAATTGGTCGAACTATGTTTGTTAATTCTTCAGGATAATCTGAATAATCACCATCTAAAAAAACAATAATATCTGGCACTTCATTTTGATCTTTAATGAAATTCATACCTTTTAAACAGGCATAACCGTATCCTTTTTTTGACTCAAATAAAACAGTTGCACCAGCATTTTTTGCTACTTCCGAAGTTTTATCGTTAGAATTATTATCTACAACAATAATTTCGGAAACAATTTTTGGAATTTCATTTATAACATTAACTATTGCATTTTCTTCGTTAAAAGCAGGAATAATTACTTTAATTATAGGTTGTATCATAAAAATGAAACGGATTATCTTTTTAAAAGCTTCAACGCTTTTCCACTCATTCGTTTTTTTGTTCATTGTATATTTTTCGGCACGTATTACTTTACTTTTGTCATATATAATTGTAAATCCGTTTAATTTATTTGCTTCAAATTCGCTTTTCTTAATCACTTTTCCTTTCGAATTATAAAAAATCCACCATTTTACTTTTTGACCATTATCAAAATGTCCTTCTTCTTTTTTTATGCCGTTTTCATTATAAAAAAACCAATAATCTACTTTTTGGTCATTTGAAATCCAACCTTCCTCTTTTAATTTACCGTTTTCATGATAGGTTTTAACATAGGTCTTTTGTGCTAATGCAAAAGGCACAACTAGTACTAAGAAACTAAAAATTAAAAACTTTTTCATTGTATTTTATATTAAATTAACTTTAGACTATCTAATTCTTACTTAATATACGATAAAAGTGGCATATTGGTTTTACCAATTACTTTTAATTTATTAAATCCATTAAATTAATGTCATTTCCTAATAAAATTTCGTTAGAATTAATTCTCCCTTTTTCAGAAGCGTTTTCTAGTTTTAGAACTCCTCTAGGACAAACTGCAGAACATACTCCACAACCTACACAAGAAGCACGAACAATATTTTCTCCTTTTTGAGCATAGGCTCTTACATCTATACCTTGCTCACAATAAGTAGAACAATTTCCACATGAAATACATTGTCCACCATTTGTAGTAATTCTAAAACGAGATTTAAATCGTTGAATAATTCCCATATAAGCCGCTAATGGACAACCAAAACGACACCAAGAACGGTTTCCTAAAACAGGATAAAAACCAGTTCCTATAACACCAGCAAAAATAGATCCTATTAAAAAACCATAAATTTCATTGATTCGATAAGCGTTAATACCTAAAAAGGTACTGTCTCCAACATTTGAAGGATTATGTATTATATTATATGTATTATATCCAACAACGATTGTCATAATAATGGCAAAAACTAAAATAGGATAAATAGTCCATCTTTCAATTTTCCATGCAATTAATCTTTTATCAGAAAGTTGACGATATGGATCACCTAATGTTTCAGCTAAACCACCACAACCACAAACCCAAGAACAATACCATCTTTTTCCATAAAAGTAAACCATTATTGGAACGACAATTAAGCTTAAAATTATTCCCCAAATAAACATGAATTTACCTAAATGACCAGCTTCAAGGTGTTGCTTCACATTCCAATCGGTTACAAAATTGTAATCCAAAGGCCAAGCATTTTTTAAATCGACACCAGGTAAATCAAATAACGGTAAAATTTCTACTAATAGAAATGCAAAGATGATTTGGAAAAACAAAACACTTGCTGTTCTAACTATTTGATAACTATTATGACGGTATTTTATAAACATTCGTATTCCCATAACTATCATGGAAACACAATATAAAATTCCATATAAAAACCATTGTGAAGCTTTTGCTCCCTCTTTAAATAATGATTTTAAAGGATCTACAATATTTGTCCAATTAACAATATAATAAGGGTAGAAATACAATAGAATATAAAAAAGAAACTAAAAAATCCAAAAACAAAAATTGCAACCCAACCTCTATTGGTAGCTTCTGAAAGGTAAATACCGTGATTTTTAATTCCTGCAATTGGCTCTAAAAATAAGCCTGTAATAATAAATAACAATGAACCTAAAACACCTAAACCAAATGTTAAAAATAAAAACATTGATTTATGATTTTTTAAAGGTCCAGAAATTGAAGCTTTTGCAATATCAAATTTTGAGTATTTATTATCATACAATAAGAATTCTTGAGCATTACTTCTGTTTATGTCTCCTATTTTATTTTTAAAATCGTTTTTAAAATCTTCTGGTTTATCATATGTTTTTGAAGAAGAATACATCCAATTTGTAGCTTCATCTACAACTTTTACTTTATCAGGATTATTTTGGAAAACACTTTCAAGAGTTTCTTTTGAATAATTTACTTTATCATTAGCAATAGCTTTTTCAAAAACCGCATTAATTTCTGCTTCAGTAAGTCCTTTTTCAGCTTCAATTTCTGATGTGATTTTAGTGTTATAACTTTCTAATAACACTGCAATATTATTAGCAAAAGTAACAGGATTAGATACTTCTTTATTCAAAATTCCTTCATCAGATGCTGTTTTTGTAAGTACATTTATAACTCTTTCTGGTTTGCCTGAAAAATTCTCTTTAATTAAACTTTCTGTTACAGTATAACTTCCAATAAATAGTGTAGCAATAAAAATTAACACAGAAGCAACAAAGACTGTTAAACCTACTACTCGTAAAAATTTTAAACTTTTCATCTTTATGCTTTTATAGTTTGTGATTGGTTTTTAAATTCGGAAATAATTTCCTTCTCGTAATGCTTGTAAAATTCAGGATCAAAATTAGCTTTTCTTAGATTCTCAATAACATAATTCACACTTTGTTTTTCGGTAAGTACTTTATCAAAGAACTCATGTCTCATTCGAATTCCAAAAGTATTAATTCCTAAGAATTCTCTAGTCTCTTTATGATACGATATACGAATAGCTATTTTACCCAATTTGTGTTCCCAATAAAACTGGTTTTCATAGTCTTTTTGATTAGCCCAAACCCAACCATAAGTTTGATATTCAATATCGAAAAATTTAGCAGAATTAAACCAATGACCTGGATTATATTGCATCTTATTACCACAAATTGTTTGCGCTAATACTTCTCCCATCATCCTTCCTGTGTACCAAACTGCTTCAATAGGTCTTCTATTGCCAATAGCTTCTCTTTGTTCGGCACAATCTCCTATTGCATAAACATTTGGAATATTTGTTTCTAAAAATCGGTTTACTAATACACCTCTATTAATTTCAATTCCTGAATCTTTCAAAAAATCAACATTAGGTGAAACTCCAACAGTTAAACCTACAATATTACATTCAATAACTTCTCCACTTTCTGTAACTATAGCTTTTACTCTACCTTTTTCATCAGCAATAATTTCCTTTAAATTTGTTTCTAAACGTAAATCAATGTGATGTTCTCTAATATGACGACCAATCATTTTAGCTTCACCTTCAGGTAAAACTGCATCCCAAAAATTTGTTTCTCTTACTAAAAAGTAACTGGAATATTTCTAGTAGCTAACATTTCTGCTAATTCTATTCCAATTAAACCACCACCTACAATTACAGCTTTTTTAGCATCTTTTGAAAGCATCTCAAGTTCGTCCAAATCTTGCTTATGATACAAACCTAAAACACCTTTTAAATCTTGTCCTGGCCATCCAAATTTATTTGATTTTGAACCTGTAGCTATTACTAACTTATCATATTTTAAAGTAGTATTATCAGTAAATAGAAGTGTTTTTTCTGGAGGAATTACTTTTTCTACTTTCCCAAAGTGTAACGCTATATTGTTTTTTTTTCCAGAAATGGTTTTCATAAGGTTGTGTATGTTCAAACCTCATGTGTCCCATAAAAACATACATTAACGCAGTTCTTGAAAAAAAATATTCTGTTTCAGCTGATATAATTGTAATCTTCTTATCTGACTTTTTTCGAATATGTCTAGCAAGTGTAACACCTGAAATTCCATTTCCTATTATAACAATATGTTCCATTGAAAGTATTTTGATATGTAAAATAAAGGTTTAAGATAATATAAAAAGTTAGAACGATAACATTTTTACTAAAAAATTGCTCTCAAACCTAAATTAAAAGATTGACCAATTCCACTTTCATAACCACGAATAAACTTAGAATACAACACCTCTACATTCAAAACACTAGATAATTGATATTTTGCTCCAGTTCCTAGTGCTGTATAATTTTGAGAAAAATCATTTCCTAAATCTATTAATTGAGCGTGTTGAATAAATCCAAGTACTGTGAACTTTTGAGTAGGAAAATAACTTAAAAAAACGCCTGGAGCCACTTCTAAACTATTATTTGCAAAACCTCCATTTTCATTAAAAGAACCATCGTCATTTTTAGTTTTTTCTCCAAAGAAAAAGCGGGTTCCAAATTCTGAAAACAATTGAAATTTATCCCCTGGAAATGTGTAGTCATAGAAAAAACGGTTTTGCCATATATAACTGTTTTGTGCTAAATAACCATTCTCATTAGTTTCTTTATCAAAACAGGAATAAAGAAAGAACTTTGAATAGAAAATCTTGGCAAACTTTCAAAAGGTGCTATTTTAACTGATGGTGCAATGTGACCAATACCACTTCTAGATTTACCTAATTCATTTTTAAAACTAAAGACACTTGTTGCACTTTTACCTCCAAATGAGTTAGAACGTAATTCTATAATTACTCCTGCATTAAATTTTTTATTTTCACTTATACCTGTATATACTTCTAGTGATGATGTAAAAAAATTAGAACGAGGTATATCAAAATTTTCACCATTACCATTTTGCCTTGTTTGTGTATATAAATTATTGAACCATTTAACATCCCATTTTCCTTTTTCAAGTAATTTTGATGGTGTATAATTTTGAATGTTTGAAAGCTCAGTTTCTGGCTCTTCTTGAGCTGAAACTCTAAGAGTTATCAACAAAAGAGCAATAAAAATCAATTTGTTATTTTTCATAGTTTATTTTTTAATATTAATCTTATACAAATATGCTTTTTTTTTAGTTGGAGTAAATTCCCTATTTTTCCTTTATAGTTGACAATTTTTCTACTAAAATAAATATAAAAAAAGAAGCTTGAAAATAAATCCAAGCCTCTTCATTTAAAAAACATATATAAAGGCTATCTAGTTACAGTTCCTGTAGGGAAAGAAGTTAAACTTCTTGTCATAGGTAAAGTTTGCCCAGTTACAGCTGGATTAGCCACCATTGCCGATAATGGTTTTAGTGCAAATGGCATAGGAGAATTATCTGGCTCTGGTTCAATGCTTATTACAAGCGTTGCTCCAGTTAAATTACCAGGAAACATTAATCCAGCTGGTGCGTTGACTAGAAAATCTTCTCCAGGAAATGGTGGTGCCATCATAGAACCTGAAAAAGGTGCTGCATCATCGCTCCCGTTTGGATTTAAAAATCTTCCTGTACTTAAAGGCGCGCCATTACTCACAACCCAACCTTCATATTTCCAACCTGCTTGCAGAACTGGTAAATTTAAACCCGCAGCAGGAGAACCACTGCTTGCATCTAAAAACCAAACTCCAGCACTCGGATTCATATTTCCATTTGTAGGAGTTCCTAAAAAATATTTACCTGTAGCAGCACTATAATCTCCAATAATTCCTGCAGAAACTGTAGCTGTATTCCCTGAAAAATCTCCCACTAAATATTTAGTTTCTGATGGAGCTGGACTAGGATCTACAGCTGGTTCAATACTAAGTACAAATTTCGTAGCTGATGCTAAAGTTGAAGCATTAACCGCAAAAGAAGTTTTAGATAGTACTCCATTATTATCTACAGTAAATGTTCCTGTAGAAACAGGATTACCTCCAACAATCAACCAACCTTCATACTTGTAATTTGTACCAAGATTTTCTAATCCTGTAAGATTTAATTTTAATTCAGGACTTGCTGCGACTGTATCATCGTCATTGTTACACGAAAACATTAAAACACTTAATGTTAACGCTGATAAAATAAGTTTTTTCATAGTTTTTTTGTTATTATTATTTGTTTTTACAAATTTGATTATTAACATTCAAATAGTGATTTACTCTTTTTCCTTTATAATTGACAATTTTACCTTAAACCTTATTTTTATTAATATTTTTGTAGATATTTGAAAAAAAAAATATGAAAAGATTCTAGTACTTCTACTTTTAAGTTACTGCACCAGTTTGTTTTCTCAAGAAAGTATTGAAAAAATTAACTGGAACGGTACAAAAAAAATGAATATAAAGTTCATGCAAAAGTTTATTCAATCTAAAGAAAATGAACCTTTAGATAGCTTAAAACTAAATCATGATGTTCAAGCACTTACAAGATTAATGGTATTTCAAAAGTAACTTATGAAGTCAAAAAAAATGAATCTAATTCCAATTATGTTGTAGATTTTACCTTAATTGAAAATTATAGCTTAATTCCTAATTTATCACTTTGGACAACCGATGATGCAGCAGCTGCTTATAGATTAGGCTTGTATGAATACAATTTATTTGGGAAGAATGTTACTGCAGGTGGTTTTTATCAATACAACGGAATTAGTTCCTTTGGAGTAAATTTTTCTGCACCTTATTTATTTACTGAAAATTTTGGAATAGAAACTAGTTTTCAAAAAATAGGAAGTATTGAACCTATTTTTTTTAATAATACATCCGCAAGGTATGAATATATTAATACAGCTTTTGAGCTTTTAGGAGTATATAGAACCAGTTTTAAAAACACCATAAAAATTGGAGGCTCTATTTTTAACGAAGAGTATGCCTACAGAAGTGGTGCTACTGATGCTAACGTACCATTGAATTTTAAGATTGATAAATTACTCTTTAAAGCAACTAATAATTATGATAATTTAAAATATGAATTCTATTTAGTTGATGGCATTAAAAACACATCAAACTTTCAATTTGTTACACAATCTAATACCTTTCAAAATGAGTTTCTTATTGCTTGGAATGATTTCACTTACTTAAAGCGAATTGGTAAAACTGGAAATTTTGGAACAAGAATTCGTTTAGGTTTAGCTTCAAATGACGTTTCACCTTTTGCTCCTTTTGCATTAGATAACAATCTTAATTTAAGAGGAGTGGGAAATATTATTGATAGAGGAACTGGTTCTTTTGTTATGAATACAGAATATCGAAAAACACTATATGAAAAAGGCTGGTTTGTGTTACAAAGTAATGCATTTGTAGATTTAGGTTCATGGAGAAAACCAGGAGGAAAATTAGACGACTTTGTAAAATCTGAAAATTTTAGAGTTTTCCCTGGTATTGGTGTGCGTTTTATACATAAAACCATTTTTAATGCTATCTTTAGGCTTGATTATGGGTTTGGTATTAATGAAAATGGTGCAAGAGGATTAGTTTTTGGCATTGGTCAATATTTTTAAATGAAAAAAGTGTTTGTTTAATATTGTTTTTAAGCATTATTTCTTGTTCATCACAGGAAAGAAAAATTAATGGGATTAGTTTTGTCGCTTCAAATAGATTAACTACTCAAAATGAAGTGAATCCTGTTTTAGAAACAAATGCTAATTGGATTACATTAATGCCTTTTGCATTTATGAAAACGGTAAATGATACTGCTATTTTCTTTAATTCCAAAAGACAATGGATAGGAGAACGAAAAGAAGGAATTGAAACTGCAAGTGCTGTTTTCAAAACCAATAAAATAAAAATTATGTTGAAACCGCAAATTTGGATACCAAATGGTTTTACAGGACATATAAAAATGAAAACTGAAACAGAATGGAAAGCATTAGAAAACAATTATGAAAAATTTTATTCTTTTTTATGCTGAAATTGCTCAAAATGAAAAGATTGAACTCTTTT
>JAAURU010000150.1 GCA_012032075.1 Flavobacterium sp. | reverse complement strand
TTAAAGCTACTTTTGACGCTTTTATTACAAATGAGAAGATGCTTTTAACTGTTGCTAAGCAAAGAGGAAATTTCTACTAGATAAAGTTATTTAAAAGTTAAAAATTCAAGGAAAGATGGCAAAAATTTTAGTAAAACAAGTAAAAAGTAAAATCAATTGTCCTGAGACTCAAAAGAGAACATTGATTTCTTTAGGTCTTCGTAAATTAGGACAAGTTGTTGAGCATGATGCAAGTCCTGCAGTCCTTGGAATGGTAAATAAAGTTAAACACTTAGTTTCTGTTGAAGAAGCTTAAAAACAATATTCGTTATGAATTTAAGTAACTTACAACCGGCTGAAGGTTCAGTTCACAACCAAAATAAAAGATTAGGTAGAGGAGAAGGTTCTGGTAAAGGTGGTACTTCTGCAAGAGGTCACAAAGGAGCAAAATCTCGTTCTGGTTATTCCAAGAAAATTGGTTTTGAAGGTGGTCAAATGCCACTTCAAAGACGTGTGCCAAAGTTTGGTTTTAAAAATATTAATAGAGTTGAATATCAAGGTATAAATCTTGATACTATACAATCTTTAGTTGATAATGGTGTAATTACTGATACATTAGATTTGTCAGTAATAATAGATAGTCGTTTAGCGACAAAAAATAGCTTGGTAAAGATTTTAGGAAGAGGTGAGCTAAAAGCTAAACTTAAAGTAAGTGCTCACAAATTTACTGCAACTGCAAAAGCTGCTATCGAAGCTGCTGGTGGAGAAGTAGTAGCTTTATAATCCTATTTGTAATGAAGAAATTTATAGATTCATTTATTAATGCTTGGAAAATAGAAGAGTTGAAGAATAGAATTCTTTTAACTCTAGGGTTGTTATTAGTTTACCGTTTTGGTGCACAAGTAACGCTTCCTGGTATTGATGCATCGCAATTAGGAAATCTTGCTACTCAAACTGATGAAGGTATTGGATGGTTGATTAATGTTTTTACAGGAGGTGCGTTTTCACAAGCCTCTGTATTTGCATTGGGAATTATGCCGTATATTTCTGCTTCTATTGTAGTTCAATTAATGGGAATTGCTGTTCCTTATTTGCAAAAATTACAAAAAGATGGAGAAAGTGGTAGAAAGAGAATCAACCAAATTACAAGATGGTTAACTATAGCTATAACTTTAGTTCAAGGACCTGGTTATATTTATAACCTATACAGAACTCTTCCCTCCGAAGCATTTCAGTTAGGAATTAGCTCTTTTCCATTCTTGTTCTCTTCAGTATTAATTTTAGTAACGGGTACTATCTTTGCTATGTGGTTAGGTGAGAAAATTACTGATAAAGGTATAGGAAATGGTATTTCATTATTGATAATGGTAGGAATTATTGCAAGAATGCCTCAAGCTTTTATTCAAGAGATTAGCTCTAGAACTGTTCAAGCAAATGGTGGTGTAATGATGATAGTACTTGAGGTCGTTTTATGGTTTATAGTTATTATTGCTTGTGTACTTTTAGTTATGGCTGTAAGAAAAATTCCAGTTCAATATGCTAGAAGAACAGTTTCGGGTGATTTTGAACAAGATATGATGGGCTCAAGACAATTTATTCCTCTAAAGCTTAATGCTTCTGGAGTTATGCCAATCATTTTTGCACAAGCTATAATGTTTATTCCAGCTGCTGTATCAGGATTGTCTGAATCAGATGCTGCTAAATCATTAGCGGGAATGTTCAATGATCCATTTGGTTTAGTATATAATATAGTATTTGCTTTGTTAATTGTAATTTTTACGTATTTTTACACCGCAATTACTGTACCTACTAATAAAATGGCAGATGATTTAAAAAGAAGTGGTGGTTTTATTCCTGGAATTAGACCAGGGGTTGAAACAGGTGATTACCTAGATAAGATTATGTCTTTAATTACTTTTCCAGGTTCATTATTCTTAGCTTTGATTGCAATATTTCCTGCAATAGTAGTTAGTTTATTGAAAGTGCAAGGTGCTTGGGGATATTTTTATGGAGGTACTTCTTTATTAATTATGGTAGGAGTTGCTATTGATACTATTCAACAAATAAATTCTTATTTATTGAATAAGCATTATGATGGTTTGATGAAAACTGGTAAAAATAGAAAAGCAGTAGCTTAATATTTATGGCAAAACAATCAGCAATAGAACAAGACGGAACAATTGTAGAAGCATTATCAAATGCTATGTTTCGTGTAGAGTTAGAAAATGGACACGTTGTAATTGCTCATATTTCTGGTAAGATGCGTATGCATTACATTAAATTATTACCAGGAGACAAGGTAAAACTTGAAATGAGTCCTTATGATTTGTCGAAAGCAAGAATTACATATAGATACTAAAAGCTAGTAAAATGAAAGTAAGAGCATCAGTAAAAAGAGAAGTGCCGAGTGCATTATAGTACGTAGAAAAGGAAGATTATACGTGATTAACAAAAAGAATCCTAGATTTAAACAAAGACAAGGATAATTATGGCAAGAATTGCAGGGGTAGATATACCTAAACAGAAAAGAGGCGTTATTGCATTAACATACATATTTGGTATTGGCAGTAGCAGAGCTAAAGAGATTTTAGCTACAGCTCAAGTTAGCGAAGACAAAAAAGTTCAAGATTGGAATGATGATGAAATCAGCGGAATTCGTGATGCTGTTTCTTATTTCAAAATTGAAGGTGAATTGCGTTCAGAAATTCAATTAAACATTAAACGTTTAATGGATATTGGATGTCAAAGAGGTATTCGTCATAGAGCGGGACTTCCATTAAGAGGTCAAAGAACTAAAAACAACTCTAGAACTAGAAAAGGTAAAAGAAAAACTGTTGCTAACAAGAAAAAAGCAACTAAATAATAGTAAGTAATATGGCTAAGGCAACAACAAAAAAACGTAAAGTTATCGTTGAATCTACAGGAGAAGCACATATTAATGCTACTTTTAACAACATCATTATTTCTTTAACTAATAAGAAAGGAGAAGTAATTTCTTGGTCTTCAGCAGGTAAAATGGGCTTTAGAGGTTCTAAAAAGAATACTCCATATGCAGCTCAAATGGCAGCAGAAGATTGTGCAAAAGTAGCTCTTGAGGCTGGGCTTAAAAAGTAAAAGTTTACGTAAAAGGTCCTGGAAACGGAAGAGAATCAGCAATTCGTTCAATACACAATGGTGGAATTGAAGTGTCTGAAATCATTGACGTAACTCCAATGCCTCATAATGGATGTAGACCTCCAAAAAGAAGAAGAGTATAATTTATAAGTATAACCTAGATAGAGTAACGATTATCGAAGGATTTATTTGACCTGAATTCATAATCACTATCTTAATTAATTAAAAAATGGCAAGATATACTGGTCCAAAAACTAAAATTGCTCGTAAATTTGGTGAAGCAATATTCGGAGAAGACAAAGCCTTCGAAAAAAGAAATTACCCTCCTGGACAACATGGTTTGGCTAAAAAAAGAGGTAAAAAATCTGAATATGCTGTCCAATTAATGGAAAAGCAAAAAGCAAAATATACTTATGGTATATTAGAGCGTCAATTCAGAAATTTATTTGAAAAAGCATCTGCTGCTTCTGGAGTAACAGGTGAAATATTACTTCAATTATGTGAGGCTCGTTTAGATAACGTAGTTTACAGAATGGGTATTGCTCCTTCTCGTAGAGCAGCTCGTCAAATTGTATCTCACAGACATATTACTGTAAATGGAGAATTAGTAAACGTACCTTCTTATCACTTAAAAGCTGGTGATAAAGTAGCTGTTCGTGAAAAATCTAAATCTCTTGAAGCTATTGATAGATCTTTATCTAATTCTTCTCAAGTTTATGAGTGGATTACTTGGAATAACGATACAAAAGAAGGTACTTTTGTTTCTGTTCCTCAAAGACTTCAGATTCCAGAAAATATTAAAGAGCAACTAATCGTTGAGTTGTATAACAAATAAAAACTGACTTTAGTCGAAATATGGCATTATTTAATTTTCAAAAGCCCGATAAAGTTATCATGATCGATTCAACCGATTTTGAAGGTAAATTTGAATTTAGACCTTTAGAACCTGGTTACGGATTGACTGTTGGTAATGCATTAAGAAGAGTTTTACTATCTTCACTAGAAGGATACGCTATTACATCTGTTAGAATAGAAGGAGTTGAACATGAGTTTTCAACTATTTCTGGAGTTGTAGAAGATGTAACTGAAATTATCTTAAATCTTAAACAAGTTCGTTTTAAAAGACAAATTGAAGATATAGATAATGAATCAGTTTCAATATCTCTTTCAGGAAAAGAACAAATTACAGCAGGTGATTTTCAAAAATTTATTTCTGGATTTCAAGTTTTAAATCCTGACTTTGTAATTTGTAATCTTGATAGCAAAACAACTATCAACATGGAATTGTCTATCGAAAAAGGTAGAGGGTATGTTCCTGCTGAAGAAAACAAAAAATCAAACGCACCTATTGGAACAATTTATACAGATTCTATTTATACACCTGTAAAGAATGTAAAATATAGTATCGAGAACTTTCGTGTGGAACAAAAAACGGATTATGAAAAATTAGTTTTTGAAATCATTACAGATGGTTCTATTCATCCAAAAGATGCATTAACTGAAGCGGCTAAAACGTTGATTCACCATTTTATGTTGTTTTCTGATGAGAGAATTACACTTGAGGCTGATGAAATAGCTCAAACTGAATCTTATGATGAAGAGTCATTACACATGAGACAGTTATTGAAAACTAAACTTGTGGACATGGATTTATCGGTTAGAGCATTAAATTGTTTAAAAGCGGCTGAAGTTGACACACTCGGAGACTTAGTTTCTTTTAATAAAAATGACTTGATGAAATTCCGTAATTTTGGAAAAAAATCTTTAACAGAACTTGATGAACTAGTTGCTGCAAAAGGGCTTAATTTCGGAATGGATTTAGGTAAATATAAATTAGATAAAGAATAAATTACTTCATATTTTGCTCTCCAAAGAGGATTGTAGCAAGATGAAGGTTAAATAAAAAGGTCATGAGACACGGAAAAAAATTCAATCACTTAAGCAGACAAAAAGGACACAGAGCTGCTATGTTAGCTAATATGGCTTGTTCTTTAATAGAACATAAGCGTATTAATACTACAGTTGCTAAAGCAAAAGCTTTGAAGCAGTTTGTTGAACCTTTAGTAACAAAATCTAAAGAAGATACTACTCATAATAGACGTATCGTTTTTGCTTACTTAAGAAACAAATATGCAGTTACTGAATTATTTAGAGAAGTTGCTGCAAAAGTAGCTGATCGACCAGGTGGATACACTCGTATCATTAAAATGGGTAATCGTTTAGGTGATAACGCTGATATGGCAATGATTGAACTTGTAGATTTCAATACATTGTACACAGGTGGTAAAAAAGAAGAAAAGAAAGTAACTACTCGTCGTAGTAGAGCTAAGAAATCAGATGCTGCTCCTGTTAAAGAAGCACCAGCTGCTGAAACTTCTGAAAACACTGAAGTAACAGAATAATCATGAAAAGATGATTTTAAATATAAAAAGGATAAACTTTAATCGGTTTATCCTTTTTTTTATAATTTTTTAAATCATTTTTTTACTATAAATTTGCAAAAACAACAACATACTAGATGTATCCTTATTTGGTAGCATCACATTAAAATATAAAATCTAACTACAAAATGAAATACAATAATCGTTCTAAAGCAGTCTTATTATTAAAAGATGGTACAATTTTTCATGGAAAATCAATTGGAATAGAAGGAACTACTTTTGGTGAAGTAGCCTTTAATACTGGAACTACCGGTTATCAAGAAATTTTTACAGATCCTTCTTATTTTGGACAAATAATGGTTACAACTAATGCTCACATTGGTAATTATGGAGTTAATGAAAATGAAGTGGAATCAAATGGGGTTAAAATTTCTGGATTGGTTTGTAAAAATTTTAGTTTTAATTATTCAAGAGAAGATGCTTCTGGAAGTCTTTATGATTATTTAAAAACTCAAAATTTAATTGTTATTTCTGATGTAGATACTAGAGCTTTAGTAAGTTATATTAGAGACAATGGTGCAATGAATGCAGTGATTTCTACAGATGGAAAATCTATAGAGGAATTGCAAAAAATGTTAGCAGATATTCCAAATATGAACGGATTGGAATTGGCTTCAAAAGTTTCTGCAAAAGAACCTTATTTCTTTGGAAATGAAAATGCAACCTATAAAATTTCTGCACTTGATTTAGGAATAAAAACAAATATTCTTAGAAATTTAGCGAAAAGAGATTGTTATATAAAAGTTTTTCCATTCAACACTACTTTTGAAGAGATGAAAGCTTTCAATCCTAATGGTTATTTTCTCTCAAACGGACCTGGTGATCCTGAACCATTAATTGGAGCCCAACAAGTAGCACGTGATATTTTAACTGAAAATAAACCCCTTTTTGGAATTTGTTTAGGACATCAAGTAATAGCTTTGGCAAATGGAATTAAAACATATAAGATGTTTAATGGTCATAGAGGTATAAATCATCCTGTAAAAAATCTAATTACAGGTAAAGGTGAAATAACTTCTCAAAATCATGGTTTTACTGTAGTCAAAGAAGATTTGCAAAATAATCTAGATTTTGAATTAACACACCAACATTTGAATGATGGAACTGTCGCAGGAATGAAAATGAAAAATAAAAACTGTTTTTCAGTTCAATACCATCCCGAAGCTAGTCCTGGGCCACACGATTCATCTTATCTTTTTGATCAATTTATAGAAAATATCAAATCTTCTAATAACTAAAACGTTATCGTTTATAAGTTTTTTTAATTTCATAAATTTATAACAGTATTAATTTTAAATTTGTTTATATACATACAAATTTTAACCAAAAAATATAAAATGAGCATAATTATTAAAGTTCACGCAAGACAAATATTAGATTCTAGAGGGAATCCAACTGTTGAAGTAGATGTTGTAACAGAAAACGGTATTCTAGGAAGAGCTGCTGTACCAAGTGGAGCTTCTACAGGAGAACATGAAGCAGTTGAGTTGCGTGATGGAGGAAAAGCCTACATGGGAAAAGGTGTTTTAAAAGCAGTTGAAAATGTAAATACTAAAATTGCGGCTGAAATAGTTGGGACATCTGTTTTTGAGCAAAATTTAATCGATAAAACGATGATTGCTTTGGATGGAACTGCAAATAAATCAAATTTAGGTGCAAATGCAATATTAGGAGTTTCTTTGGCTGTTGCCAAAGCCGCTGCAAATGAATTAGGTTTACCTTTATATCGTTATGTAGGTGGAGTTTCTGGAAATACACTACCTCTGCCAATGATGAATATTATTAACGGTGGTTCTCACTCAGATGCTCCTATTGCTTTTCAAGAGTTTATGATTATGCCAGTAAAAGCAACTTCTTTTACTCATGCTATGCAAATGGGAACTGAAATTTTTCACAATCTAAAAAAAGTATTACATGATAGACATCTTTCTACTGCAGTTGGTGATGAAGGTGGTTTTGCTCCAAATTTAGCTGGTGGAACAGAAGATGCTTTAGATTCTATTAAATTAGCTGTTGAAAATGCAGGTTATACTTTTGGTGGAGATGTAAAAGTTGCTTTAGATTGTGCTTCTGCCGAATTTTATGTGGATGGAAAATATGATTATTCAAAATTTGAAGGATCTACAGGTAAAGTAAGAACTTCTGCTGAGCAAGTTGATTATTTGGCAGAATTAGCAGCAAAATATCCAATTGTTTCTATTGAAGATGGAATGGATGAAAACGATTGGGAAGGTTGGAAATTATTAACAGAAAAAATTGGTAATAAAGTACAACTTGTAGGTGATGATTTATTTGTTACCAATGTAGAAAGACTATCAAAAGGTATTTCTCAAGGAATTGCCAATTCAATTTTGATTAAAGTAAATCAAATTGGTACACTTTCTGAAACTATTGCAGCCGTAAATATGGCTCATAATGCAGGTTATACATCGGTAATGTCTCATCGTTCTGGAGAAACAGAAGATAATACAATTGCTGATTTAGCGGTAGCTCTGAACTGTGGACAAATTAAAACAGGTTCTGCTTCTCGTTCTGATAGGATGGCTAAATACAATCAACTATTACGTATCGAAGAAGAACTAGGAGATGTTGCTTATTTTCCTGGTGTGAAAAACTTTTTAAAAGTAAAATAGTATTATCAATTTATAGATATTTTTAAAAACCTGATTTTGTCAA
>JAAURU010000149.1 GCA_012032075.1 Flavobacterium sp. | reverse complement strand
CAAGACATTGAAAGATGCTACCAATGAAGCCATTCGTGATTGGATTAACAATCCTGTGGATACGTTTTACATAATTGGTTCTGTTGTAGGACCTCATCCTTATCCCGATATGGTGGCTCGTTTTCAAAGTGTGATTTCAAAAGAAATTAAAGCCCAATTACTAGAACAAGAAGGCAAAGAAAATCCAGATTATGTAATTGCTTGTGTAGGTGGTGGCAGTAATGCTGCTGGTGCTTTTTACGAATTTTTAGAAGATGAATCCGTTAAATTAATCGCTGTGGAAGCAGCTGGTCATGGTGTCGATTCTGGTGAAAGTGCTGCTACTTCTGTTTTAGGAAAAATTGGTATTATTCATGGAAGTAAAACACTATTAATGCAAACTGAAGACGGACAAATCACAGAACCGTATTCAATCTCTGCTGGTTTGGATTATCCTGGTGTTGGACCGCTACATGCTCATTTACATGACTCCAATCGTGCAGAATTTATTGCAATTACTGATTCAGAAGCCATGCAATCTGGTTTAGAAATTTCAAAAATGGAAGGTATTATTCCTGCTATTGAAACGGCTCATGCTTTTTCGGTATTGGATAAAAAACAATTCAAACCAACTGATATTGTAGTCATCAATTTATCAGGTAGAGGGGATAAAGATTTGAATACCTATATTGATTATTTTAATTTGAGTGATTAGTGATTAGTGATTAGTGAAAGATAGCTTAAATTTTAAAACAAGAAAAACAATGAACAGAATAAATAATAAATTACAAGAAGATAAAAAACTGCTTTCTATCTATTTTACAGCAGGTTATCCAAAATTAGACGACACAATTTCAATCATACAAGAATTGGAACAAAATGGGGTGGACATGATTGAAATTGGACTGCCTTTTTCAGATCCTTTAGCGGATGGACCAACGATTCAAGAAAGTTCGACGCAAGCTATTGAAAATGGAATGACTACTTCGCTCCTATTTGAGCAACTGAGTAACATTCGCGAAAGCGTAAAAATCCCTTTGATTATTATGGGATATTTCAATCCTATGATGCAATTTGGCATGGAAAAATTTGTCAAAAATGTGCTGAAGTGGGCATCGATGGTTTAATCATTCCCGATTTACCTTTGTATGTTTACGAAAACGAATACAAAACTATGTTCGAAAAATACGGTTTGAAAAATGTATTCTTAATCACACCACAAACATCAATCGAACGCATTACTCAAATTGATACTATTTCAGATAGTTTTATTTATATGGTAAGTTCGGCTGCGGTTACTGGAAGTCAATCTGGTTTTGGTAACGAACAACTGGATTATTTTAAACGTATTGCCGGTTTGAAATTGAAAAATCCGCAAATAGTTGGTTTTGGAATTAAAGATGAAGAAACCTTTGATCAAGCTACAAAACATCAAAAAGGAGCAATTATAGGAAGTGCTTTTATTAAGTATTTGGCAAAAAATCCAGTTAGTGCGATTAAGGATTTTGTTGCAAACATCATTTAGAAAAACACGTATTAAATAAAGAAACATACACGTGTGAATAAAAAAATTATTATATTTGTAATACTTTAATAACAAGAATTATGAGTACTAAATTAACATTAACAATAGACGAATCAATAATTGAGAAAGCTAAAAACTATGCTAAGAATAAAGAAAATAGCTTATCTAACATAATTGAGAATTATCTAAAAGTGCTAGTAAAAGAAAATTCAAGTGCAACTGAATTCACACCTATTGTAAAATCAGTTAAAAAGCTCTTTCAAAGCAACTAAAGATTTTGATTACAAAAAAAGAACTTTCAAAAAAATTATCTGATAAATATTTAGAGTAAATGAAAATCCTAATTGATACAGATGTTATTTTAGATTTCTTTTTTGATAGAGAGCCTTTTTCTGAAAATGCTGCAAAAATTTTATCCTTATGTGAAAAGAAAGCTATTATTGGTTATGTTACACCTGTAATTATTAGTAATGTGTATTATTTACTAAGTCAAAAAGGAAAACAAGACAAAGTAATTGAAAAACTTAAAATATTAGTCTCAATTCTTGAAGTGTTGGAAATTGATAAAAATTCAATTTTAGCAGCGTTACATTCTGATTTTAAAGACTTTGAAGATGCATTACAAAATTATGCAGCAGAACAAAATAAAGATATAAAACTAATAATTACAAGAAACACTAAAGACTATAAAAAAAGTGAATTACCAATAATGAATCCTGATGAATTCTTAAAATACTTTCAGTCAATTAGTTAATAAATAATTATTTCCCGTTTGTAACTTTCTAAAAAGTCATCGTATAAGTATTATAATTAACATGCTATTATGAACTTTTTAGAAAATTATGAGCCTTTACTTAAAGCATTTTGGTACATTGCTTTACCTGTAAGTATCTTCTTTGCTTTACAAACAATTGCTACTTTTATTGGATTAGGTGATTCAGAAACCGATGCCGATTCTGATGGTGGTGATGGTGGAGATATGCCTTTTGAATTATTTACTTTACGAAATTTGGTAAACTTTCTTTTAGGATTTAGTTGGACAGGAATTTCCCTTTACGACAAATTTGAAAACAAAACCATTCTAATTGTCATTGCATTTTTTGTTGGGTTAACATTTGTAGCCGTTTTTTGTTTTAATAAAGCAAATTTTAAAATTATCAGAAGATAATAGTTTTAAACTTGAAAACACTTTAAACAAAACAGCTGATGTATATTTAACAATTCCAGAAGCAAAATCAGGGAAAGGAAAAATTCAAATTAGTGTCAATGGTGCATTTCATGAATTAGAGGCTATGACCACAAATACCGAAAAAATTCCTTTTGGAGCAGTTGTAAAGGTAACCGCTATTGAAAGCAATATTCTTATTGTAGAAAAAATTTAATCCTTATATATTTATAATCCATGAGTCAATTAATTATTATTGTTGTAGCCGCTATTGTGCTATTTGTTACTTTTGTGACATTAATTTCACGTTACAAACGTTGTCCGTCAGATAAAATCTTAGTCATTTATGGTAAAACTGGAGGTACATCTGCTAAATGTGTGCATGGTGGTGGTGCATTTATTTGGCCTGTTATTCAAGATTACCAATACTTGGATTTAAAACCTATTTCTATTGAAGCTAATCTTACGAATGCGCTTTCGCGTCAAAATATTCGTGTCGATGTGCCTTGTCGTTTTACCATTGCTATTTCTACTGAATCTGAAAGTATGAACACTGCAGCAGAACGTTTGTTAGGTCTACATCCAGAACAAATTCAGGAATTGGCAAAAGATATCTTATTTGGTCAATTGCGTTTGGTTATTGCTACCATGACTATTGAAGAAATTAACTCCGATAGAGATAAATTCTTAGATAATATTTCGAAAAACGTAGATTCTGAACTAAAGAAAATTGGTTTAAAATTAATCAACGTTAACGTTACCGATATCAAAGACGAATCAGGTTATATTGAAGCTTTAGGAAAAGAGGCAGCTGCCAAAGCGATTAACGAAGCTAAAATTTCTGTTGCTGAACAAGAAAAAATTGGAGAAACAGGTAAAGCGATGGCTGATCGTGAAAAAGACGTTCAAATTGCCGAAACACATAGAGATCGTGACGTAAAAATTGCGATTACCAATAAAGATAGAGAAGTAAGTATAGCAGCTGCTTTTAAAGATGAAAGTATTGGTAAAGCTGAAGCCCAAAGAGATACCCGTGTAAAAACATCAGAAGCTAATGCGATTGCAATTCAAGGAGAGAACGAAGCGAAAATTGCTATTGCCAAATCGGAAGCAACAAGAAGAGAGCGTGAAGCAGAAGCCTTACGTATTGCTTTAGCTTCTGAAAAAGTACAAAGTGCAAGAGCACTAGAAGAATCTTATGTAGCAGAACAAAAAGCAGAGCAAGCTCGTGCTGAAAGAGAACGTTCTACTCAAAATGCAAACGTCGTAATTCCTGCAGAAATTGCCAAACAAAAAGCCATTATCGATGCACAAGCTGAAGCGGAAAAACACGTGTTCAAGCAAAAGGAGAAGCTGATGCTATTTTGCAAAATGGAAGCGGAGCAAAAGGTTTATATGAAATCTTAACAAAACAAGCTGAAGGATATCGAGAAGTTGTAGGTGCTGCTGGTGGTGACCCTACAAAAGCATTCCAATTATTATTAATCGAAAAATTACCTGAGTTAGTTAAAACCCAAGTGGAAGCGGTTAAAAACATCAAAATTGATAAAATTACCGTTTGGGATTCTGGAAATAATGCTGATGGTAATGGTTCTACTGCCAATTTCGTTTCTGGTATGATGAAAACTGTTCCTCCATTAAATGATTTATTTAATATGGCTGGTTTAAATTTACCAACATACTTAAAAGGAGAAGAAAAAGCAACAACAGTAAAACCAACAGAAGTTGCAACTACTAATGATGATATCACTCCTTCTGAAGAAGTGAAGTAATCTACATAAAACCAATTTCAAAATCCCAAATTCCACATAAAATGGTTTTTGGGATTTTTTTGTACGAAAATTGAGCTTTCATTTAAAAATTGATTTTTGAAGTTGTAATTGTATTTGAAGTTGAATTTTGAAATTGACATTTTATTTCTCTTATCTTTGCCATTCAAATAAATGTATGACTCCTACCCTATTATCATCACCTTTGCAAGGTTTTACCGATTTCCGATTTAGAAATGCGTTGCATAAATATTTCGGTGGTATTGATACTTTTTATGCTCCTTATATTCGTTTAGACGGAAAATTGGTCATAAAAAATTCGTACCAACGCGATTTGCAATTGGAAAACAACGACACTTTGGAAGTAATTCCTCAAGTGATGACTAATGATGCTGATGAATTTCTTTTTGTGGTAAAATACATTCAAGAATTGGGTTACAAAGAATTAAACTGGAATTTAGGTTGTCCTTATCCAATGGTAACCAAAAGAGGCATGGGTTCTGGATTAATTTGCCAACCCACAAAAATTGATCATATTCTAGAAAGAGCGCATTCTGAAACCGATGTTATCGTTTCCATGAAAATGCGAATGGGCTATGAAAATCCGGAAGAAATTCTAGATGTTTTCCCCATTTTGGACAAATATCCTTTAAAAAATATTGCCATTCATGCACGAATTGGTAAACAATTGTACAGTGGTGGTGTCAACTTAGAAGCTTTTCAACGTTGTACAGAAAACACCAAACACAAATTGTATTACAATGGTGATATTACCTCGGTAGCCAAGTATAGAGAAATGCAAGAACATTTTCCTACTATCGATCATTTCATGATAGGTCGTGGCTTAATTGCTGATCCTTTTTTACCAAGCATGATTAAAAATAATACTACAGAATACCCAAAAGATAGATGGCAAATTTTTAATGAATTTCACGATACTATTTACCATGAATATGATGCAGCGCTTTTTGGACCAACACCTATTAAAATGAAAATGTTAGGTTTTTGGGATTACTTTTCAAACTCTTTTTCCGACCCTCAAAAGACATTTAAAAAAATTAAGAAAGCACAAAGCCCAAGAGCTTATCAAGAAGCTGTTAAAGAGATTTTTACTAAAGTTAGATAATTTATCGTTTCATTTATGCTAACCTTTAATAAAAACTATTTTATACTCACCCTATTAATTTTCTTTACAGAAGTTTTAATTGCTTTGTTCATAAATGATACTTTCATAAGACCTTATATAGGAGATGTTTTAGTAGTAATCCTTATTTATTGTTTTATAAAATCCTTTTTTAAATTTTCGGTAAATGCTGTTGCTTTATTTGTACTTATCTTTTCATTTACAGTAGAATTTCTTCAATATATCAATATTGTTGATAAATTAGGCTTTGGAAATTATAAAATCGCTCGAATAGTCATTGGTACTTCATTTTCTTGGATTGATTTGTTGTGTTACACTATTGGGATAATGATTCTCTTAATCGTTGAAAAGCAATTACAAAAAACAAGTAAGTAATGCTTAACACTACCTAATTACATGTTAATTACAACAGTAAAAAAGTAAAAAACACTATCTTTATAGTGTAAAACAAACTAGCATGAAACTTTATTTATCAATTAGTATATTAGCAATTATAATGAGTACAACCTTACTTTTTGATTTCACAAAAAACACCAACCCAAAAGAATGGAAAATTATCGATGATGTGGTTATGGGTGGAAAATCTAACGGAACTTTTATGATTGACAAAGACGGAAACGGAGTTTTTTCAGGTGAAGTGTCTTTAGAAAATAATGGTGGTTTTTCTTCTGTTCGTTACCAATGCAATCCTGTTAAAGTTACAAAAGATAGCAAAGTACACATCCGTTTAAAAGGAGATGGAAAAGACTACCAATTCCGAATTAAAAATATATTAAAAGCATATTATTCTTATACAACTACTTTTAAAACTACTGGAGATTGGCAAACCATATCAATTAAACTAACCGATTTATATCCGACATTTAGGGGTCAGAAACTAGATTTACCAAACTTCTCAAGTGATTCTTTTAAGGAAATTGTGTTTTTAATTGCCAATAAAAAAAGCGAATCCTTTCAATTGGTTTTAGATCAAATTGAGTTGGAATAGTTTTTAATATAAAAATTAAAAGCAATTAAAAACTGACTTAATAAAATTTAGAAAAATAAGACCTGAAATTATCTGGTAAAAACTAATGTATTCCCTTTACTCAAATTACCATCAAAAGCATAGCCTTCATAATTGAATTTTTTCAAATCTTCAATCGTTTCAGTATTGGTATCAATAATATAACGCACCATTAAACCTCGGGCTTTTTTAGCAAAGAAGCTAATCATTTTTAGTTTACCGTTTTTGTAATCTTTAAATTCTGGTGTTAAAACTGGAACTTTTAGAGCTTTGGTATCGACCGCACTAAAATATTCGTTACTGGCTAGATTTATGAATAATTCGTCTTTAGCTAATTCTTTATTTAAAGTATCGGTTATTGCTTTTTTCCAAAATTCGTATAAATTCTTTTTGGCACCAATAGCTAACGAAGTTCCCATTTCTAATCGATACGGCTGCATTAAGTCTAATGGCTTTAAAACACCATACAAACCTGATAAAATGCGTAATTTATCTTGTAAAACGTCTAATTTATCTGTTGGAATGGTATATGCATCTAAACCAATATATACATCACCATTAAAAGCATAAACAGCTGGTCTAGCATTTTCTGGTGTAAAAGGAGTTTGCCAATCTTGATTGCGTTGCCAATTCAAATCGGCCAATTTTTCAGAAATAGCCATTAACTCCATCAACTTCTTTGGCTTTTGTTTCTTTAAAGTTTTATGTATCGTTTCTGATTTTGAAATAAAAGCAGATTGTGTGAATTTATCGGTTGGTAATTTGGTTTCAAAATCCAATGATTTTGCTGGTGAGATAACAATTTTCATATATAATTCTTTCTGTTTTTCAAATGTACGAAAAAGAGTAATTTTTAGATTGCAATTCGCATCAAAAAAAATTATAGTAGAATTAGTTTTGTGGATAGATTTTGAAATAATAGTTATATTTGAAATAATAAATCAAAAAAACTTTGACAGCAATTTTTGAATTTATAATAGAAAGTTTAAGTTTAGTTATGGATTTTTTATCTTTAAAAGATTCCAAAAAAGATACTATCTCAAAAAAAAGTCATAATAAGCATAATGTTAAAATTGCTTTGTATGTTTTAAGTATAGGGTCATTAATTCTTATCTCATTTTTACTTTACAAAAATTATTATGGGAATGAAAAACGAGCAATTGAAAAACTTGTAGCAATAGAAAAAATACTTGCTAGTGAAAAAGAAGACATTGGAACGTATCCTGAAAATTTATCAGAAATTATTAGAAATAATCCTTTAAGAAAAGATATAATAATTGATGTTTGGGGAAATGAATACTATTATGAGCAATTGGATAAGGGTCAAAATTACAAGCTATGTTCTAAAGGGAAAGATGGAGTTTTAAATACTATAGATGATGTAAAAATCGATTAAAAAAGCTGTCAATTATTAAACTGACAGCTTTTTTGGTTTAAAATATTAAAGAGACTAATGCCCTCCTGATATTTTTTTATCAAAACTAATTCCTTGGCTACTCAAAATTCCTTTTACTTTCCATGCATAAAAAGCTAAATATGCAAAACAAAGAACTCCCACAATATAACTTATATGTATTGAAGTTAAATCGGCTACATAACCTTGTAACCAACTTATAATTCCTCCACCCATAATCATCATGATTAAGAAACTACTCCCCTGACTGGTATTTTTACCCAAACCACTTACTGCTAAAG
>JAAURU010000148.1 GCA_012032075.1 Flavobacterium sp. | reverse complement strand
TAATCATTTGCGAATTTTTAGTTTAAACTTCTTATTGAACTATATAATTTCTAGTATCAATTTCACCTAAACTAAAGTAACCAAAGGATAATTAGCTTCATTCGTTTGATTTATAATATTTCCTCTTAAAGTTGCTGGAGGAGTTGTAAATGGATTTCCACCACCAGAACCAGCTATGTTAAGTAACTTAGACATATAATTAAAATAACGTGAAGAAATACCTTGTAAAGAAGCATTAAGTTGGTCATTTGCTTTTAAATCTTCATCAATATATAATCCAAACATTACATTTCCTTGAAAAAACTTATCATCTATAGCTCCATATTCTGGATAAGAAACAGTATTGTTTTTAAAACCCACTAAATAATAATTGTCTTCTGCACCATTATCTTGATAGAAAAACTTCACTTGTATGTTTTCTTCACCACCAAAACCAGTTATAATAGATTGCTCTATAGAATCAATAGCAGGTGTTGCATATAATTTGTCAGTACTGGTGTAAGTTTCACCCTTATAAATTACAGTAAGTGTATAAATTCCATTAATAACGGGATTAAAATTAGTACAAACATAATTTCCCGTTCCGGGTTGTTCGTTAAAATTATAGGTTGTTGTTCCATCGGTAATAGTAACTGTTGCACCAGTAGCTTTAGGAATTTCATTAGCAAAAAAATTACCAGTAGTGGTTAAACGAATAGTTTGTTCGTTTCCTGTTGTACCTTTTTGCCATTGTATTGCAGCATCAATTACTAATTTTGGTTCAGCAGTATCTAAATCAATATCTACAACATCTTCACAAGCAATCATTGAAAGTAAAGTTACAATTGCAATTGTTATTTTGATTATAATTTTTACCATTTTTATTAAAATTTAAAATTATAGGTTACACTTGGAACGATTCCAAAAATAGATAAACGAACAGCTTCATTATTTCCAGAATCAGCATTTTGTCTAAAACTTATAGAAGCTGCATTTCTTCTGCTGTATAAATTATAAATACCAAAAACCCATTCTCCTTTTATTTTTTTATCAGCATTGTTTCTTGGAGATAGAGTGGCAGAAATATCAAGTCGGTGATAAGTTGGTAAATTATTAGTATTTCTATCTCCATAACTTGGAACAGAAATTCCCTGATAAATATATTGACCATTAGGAAAAGTTACTGGTTGCCCAGTTTGTAAAGAAAAGATACTACCAAAACTCCATTTATCATTTAATTCATAAATTCCTGTTATCGAGATATTGTGGGTTTTGTCCCAACCTGTTTTATACCAATTACCATTGTTTATACCAATTTCTTTTTGAGTTCTTCCAGCAGTTTGTTGTTCTGAACGCGATAAAGTATAAGAAAACCAACCATTTAATTTTCCTTCGTTTTTTCGAAATAAAACTTCAAGACCATAAGCTCTTGCTTTCCCTGGTAAAACAACTTGCTCAATAGCATTATTTGCAATTAAATCGGCTCCATCAATATAATCTAATCTATTTTTTACATCTTTATAAAAGGATTCGATTTCTAATGAGTATTTACCACTTTTAATATTTCTTTGGTAACCAATGGCAAATTGATCTAATATTTGAGGTTTTAAGAAATTATCACTTGGTGCCCAAACATCTAATGGAGTAGGAGATTGCGTGTTTGATATTAAATGTAAATATTGACTCATTCTATTGTAACTGGCTTTTATTGATTGATTTTCATCTAAAATAAATGCCATCGAAAGCCTTGGTTCTAAATTGCTAAATTTAGCTATAGTTTCGTTGCTTCCATATTTTCTTGTGCCAATAGGTGTTGCTTTTTCATAAATTTTCAAATCATTATCATAAATAACAGCTTGATTGTTTGCATATACATTGATTTCTTGGTAACCTAATCTATAAAATAAACTATAACGCAGTCCATAGTTAATGGAGAATTTTGAAGATACTTTTTGTTCAGCATCAATGTAAAATGCTGGTTCAAAAGCATATTTTTTATCTAGTTGATCAGGATTAATACTAGAATCACTATTAATTGGATCAATCTTTCCTGGATTAAAATCATAATAAACAGCATTTAAACCATAAGTTAATTTTGTTTTATCATTCAAATAATGTTTAAAATCATACTTAATGTTATAATTTTTTATGCCACTATCCCAATTAAATCCAATAAAATCAAGTGTTAAACCATAATAATAATCACTGTAAATCATGGAAAGATTAGAAAATAATTTATCGTTGAATAAATGATTCCAACGTAAGTTTAAAACAGAATTTCCATAAGTATTTACAAAACTTTGGTTTAAACTAAAAACATCTCTTCCAAAATAACCTGAAACATATAAATTATTATTATCATTGAGTTTGTAACTTAATTTGGTATTCAAATCATAGAAATAAGCAGAGTTTTTATTATCCGTTAGTTTAAGAAACAAATGAGCATAAGAACTTCTTCCAGCTACTAAGAAGGAACCTTTTTCTTTTACTATTGGTCCTTCGGCCAAAATTCTACTTGAAATAAGACCAATTCCTCCATTTACATGAAAATTGTTACTATTACCATCTTTTTGATAAATATCTAACACCGAAGCTACTCTTCCACCAAAACGAGCAGGAACTCCACCTTTGTATAATTTTAAATCCTTAATTGCATCAGCATTAAAAACAGAGAAAAAACCAAATAAGTGTGAAGAGTTATAAATTGTTGCTTCATCAAGTAAAATTAAGTTTTGATCAGCTGCACCACCTCTTACATTGAAACCAGATTGTCCTTCACCAGCATTGGTTACACCGGGTAATGTTAGAATTGACTTTAAAATATCGGTTTCTCCTAAAATCACAGGCATTTTTTTAATGGTGCTCACCGTTATTTTGTTCACACTCATTTCAGGTTTGTCAATATTTGGTTTTTCAATATTTTCAGAAACAATAATTTCATTTAATTGTAAGCCACTTTCAGATAAGCTTATGTTTTTTCTAATATTTTCAGTTAGTGAAATTTTTTCTATTTTATCTTGGAAACCTATATAGGTATATCTCACAGTGTACTCACCCTTGGTAAAGTAATAGAATAAAAACCATATTCATTTGTAGTAGTTCCAGTTTTTAGTTCTTCAATTATTACAGTAACACCTATTAATGTTTTCATTTGTTTTTTCATCAGAAACGATTCCATTTAAAGAAAATTTTTCTTGAGCATTAATGCTATTTAAAAATAACGTGATTATAAATACTAAAACTAATTTTATGGATTTATTCATGGTATGATTTTTGTTCTACAAAATTGACAATTTATTTTTGTAATTTTACTACAATAATTGTTAATGTATGGTTAATTATTAGGATAAATTGGACACTAATTATACGTTTGTTGAAGAATGAAGCATTTACATCTAAAAATAGTTGGAATTTTTTTAATTGGTTCTATCACTTTGTTTGGGCAAGTTGATAAGAAAAAGCAAGCGGTTAATTTACAGTTAAAAAACCCTTTTGAAAGTACTACACCACCACCTTCATCCTCTTCATTACCTTCATTAGAATTTAAAAGTGTTTTTGATAAAGAGGATAATTATTTAAAAAAGTATTCGACTTTAAATAAAACAAAGAGTCTAAAAGTGTATTAGAACAAAACAAAGATTTTAAAAATCCGGGTGATGAAATTAGAGATGATTTAAATAAAAAATTATTTGATAAACCTATAGATGAAAGTTTTAAAAGCAATCAATTTTTAGGTCAGTTTAGTACCAAATCAAAATATATAAGAATTACTTGTCGCGATCACGAATATCCAGATGGAGATAGAGTGCGAATTCTTGTAAATGATGAAATTCTAATTCCAGATATTACACTAGAATCGACATCAAAAGAATTTTATTTAGATTTATCCAAAGGCTTTAATAAAATTGAATTCTTAGCTTTAAATCAAGGTACTTCGGGACCAAATACTGCCGCTTTTAGAGTATATGATGATAAAGGAAATATCATTACAAGTAACGAATGGAACTTAACGACAGGTGTAAAAGCAAAGATTGTTGTGGTTCAAGATGATAGTCCAACTTTAGAAGAAGAGAAGAAATAGTTCTAATTTTTTATAATTTGAAAAAAATAGTTTTCTTGTTTTTACTTAGCTCAATATTTGTAATTTCTCAAACGAATATTGAAACTGAATTATTTATGTTAAAAAATAAACTACCTAAAAATATAAAAAAAATCACTCAATTTGAAATGGTAATCTAATAAATATTCTTGAATATGATTCTCATCAAAATTTAATTTTTTCATACTCTAAAGAATTTATTCATGAGCGATTTAATCATAAATATTTGATTGTTATTAAAAGTTATATATATGATAAAAATTCTAAACTTATCAAATGGTATTATTTACATTCAAATATCGGTTTTTCAATCTATTCAAATGAGTTAGATAATAATGGAAACATTATTAAACAATATAGAAATGAAAGTGAAATATAATTAATGATAGTTTAATTAACACAAATTCTTTTTATTCTATTTCAGAGATAAAAAGTAGAGAATATCTGCTAAACAATGAAAACATTACAAATTTTGAAATTAAATCTTCTAGATTTCTCATATATGAAACTGTTATGATATAAATAATAATTTAATTTCTACAAATACTTTTAATAAAAATCATTACTTAAACAATTCTAGTACTTTTAAATATGATGAACAAAACAGATTATTATTTGAACTGCATAATAGTTCGGATGGCTTTAATTATAGGTTCAACTATAATTACAGGGATTCTTTGAACTACAAAATTAAATTAATAGAGAAAAAAAGCACTGAAGATTCAGTTGAAGAATTAGAAGTTTGTTCAGATATATATAAGTATAATGAAGATGAAAATTTAGTTGAAAAAATTGAATTTAGAAATTATAAAAAATACTTAAAACACTTCTTTAATTATTACAATTCAAATATTATCGAGATTAAAGAATATGACTTTTATGATTGCAAACAAAACTTGAGATACCTAACAAAAAAAATATATAATAAAAATGGCTTACTTACTAAAATGCTTATAAAATTTGTCCCAAACGGAGAAATTGAAAAAAGAAAATATAAGTATAAATTAGAGTTTTATGGAAAATAAAAAAAGCGACCAAATGGTCGCTTTTCTTATATAAATAATTTAAAATCTTAATTCAATTTATTCAAAATACCATTAAAGTTGCACTTGGACGCATTGCTTTATCTGTCAATTCAAAATTTGGATGATAGTAACCACCTATAGTTTGTGGTTTACCTTGAGCAGCAATTAACTCTTCATTAATCTTAGCTTCATTAGCATTCAAATCGGCTGCGATAGGAGTGAAGGTTGCTTTTAATTCATCATCTTTTGTTTGGTTTGCCAAAGCATTTGCCCAATATAATGCCAAATAAAAATGAGAACCTCTATTATCAATACTGCCAATTTTTCTTGCAGGAGATTTATCTGTTTCTAGGAATTTTTCAGTCGCTTGGTCAAGTGTTTCTGATAATACTAATGCTTTAGCATTATTAAATACATTTCCTAAATGTTCGTAAGAAACTCCAAGCGCTAAAAATTCACCTAATGAATCCCAACGCAAATAGCCTTCTTCAATAAACTGTTCAACGTGTTTTGGAGCAGATCCACCAGCACCAGTTTCAAATAAACCACCACCATTCATTAATGGAACGATAGAAAGCATTTTTGCAGAGGTACCAACTTCTAAAATTGGAAATAAATCGGTTAAATAATCACGCAATACATTTCCTGTTACAGAAACAGTATCTAATCCTTTTACAATTCTTTCTAAAGAGAATTTAGTTGCAGCAACAGGATTCATAATGCGAATATCTAATCCATTAGTATCGAAGTCTTTTAAGTATAAATTTACCTTAGCAATAATTTCTCTATCATGTGCTCTATTTTCATCTAACCAAAACACAGTCGCTACTCCAGTAGCTTTTGCTCTACTAACGGCTAATTTTACCCAATCTTGAATAGGAGCATCTTTTACTTGACACATTCTAAAAATATCTCCCTTTTCAACAGTTTGTTCCATTAATACGTTTCCATTTGCATCTTTTACAGTTACAGTTCCACTTGAAGTCATTTGGAATGTTTTGTCATGTGAACCATATTCTTCTGCTTTTTGAGCCATTAAACCTACATTTGGAACACTTCCCATTGTTTTTGGGTCTAAAGCTCCGTTTTCTTTACAAAAATCTATAGTTGCTTGGTAAATTCCAGCATAACAACGATCTGGAACAATAGCTTTTGTGTCTTGTGCTTTTCCAGCAGCATTCCACATTTGCCCCGAGTTACGAATCATGGCAGGCATTGAAGCATCAATAATCACATCTGAAGGTACATGTAAGTTTGTAATTCCTTTGTCAGAATTTACCATGGCTAAAGCTGGTCCATTCTCCATTGCTTCTGTTAAAGCAGCTTCCACTTCTGCTTGTTTTACATTGTCCTTGAATTTTAGTATATACATCTCCTAAACCATTACGAGTATCAACACCTAATTCTTCAAACAAAGCAGCATATTTTTGGAAAACAGCCGCGAAATATACTTCAACAAAAAGCACCAAATAATAAAGGATCAGAAACCTTCATCATGGTTGCTTTTAAATGAACAGAAAATAAAACTCCTTTCGCTTTTGCATCAGCAACTTGTGCTACAATAAACGATTTTAATTTTGCCATGTTCATTACTGAACTATCAATAATTTCTCCTGCTTTTAAAGGGGATTTGTCTTTTAAAACTTTCACAGTTCCATTAGCATCTTTAAATTCTATTGTGAAACTTCCAGCTTCTTTAACCGTTAAAGATTTCTCAGTTCCATAAAAATCTCCTTCACTCATGTGAGCAACATGTGATTTTGAGTCTTTTGACCAAGCTCCCATTGAATGTGGATGTGCTTTGGCATAATTTTTAACTGCTTTTGGAGCTCTTCTGTCAGAATTTCCTTCTCTTAAAACTGGATTTACTGCCGAACCTAAAACTTTGCATAAGTTGCTTTTACAGTTTTTTCTTCATCATTTTGAGGTTCTTCTGGATAATTTGGAACAGCATAGCCTTGCGATTGTAATTCAGCAATTGCTTCTTTTAATTGAGGTACTGACGCTGAAATATTTGGTAATTTAATAATATTTGCTTCTGGATTTGTAGCTAATTGACCTAATTCCGTTAAAGCATCAGCTACTTTTTGATCGTCTTTTAAGTAAGTTGGAAAATTACATAAAATTCTAGCAGCTAATGAAATATCTCTAGTTTCTAAATCAATATTTGCTGGTTTTGAAAAAGCTTTCACAATAGGCAAAAATGAATGTGTTGCCAACATTGGAGCTTCATCTGTAATTGTATAAATAATTTTGGGTTGATTTGACATGAATATAATATTTTATTATAATTAATTTTTAGCGAGGCAAATATAAGGAATTAAGACATTTTATTTGTTATTTTCAAACTAAATCCATTGATTTTGTAATTTAATAATAAAAACCACTTTTTTTGTTGAATTCATAATTTTTATTGTTTTATTGCCAAAAAACCAATGGTTTAGTAATGAAAATTTTGTTAAAAAACACAAATTCTTGCACAGCTATTAGTTATAAACTAATTTTACACTTTTAAATATCACATTGAGAACAACAATTGTTAAACATATTTCAAATCCATTAGAATTTAAACAGCAACTTTTACATTGGGCTAACCAATTTAGAGAAGTTGCTTTTTTAGATTCTAATAATTACCAACAAGATTATTCTAATTATGATTGTGTAGTTGCAGTGGAAGCTTTTACATCTATTCAAACCGATTATCATAATGCTTTTGAAGATTTGTACCAATATCAATCGTATGCAAAAGATTGGTTATTTGGTTATTTATCTTATGATGTTAAAAATGATATCGAAGCGTTGCAATCCAAGAATTATGATGGTTTAGATTTTCCCGATTTATTTTTCTTTCAACCAAAGAAATTACTTTTTCTAAAAAGGAAACGAATTGGAAATCAATTATCTAAATATGTGCGATGATGAAATTGAAGTCGATTTATCAGAAATCAGATCAATTAGTTGTCACACTGAGCTTGTCGAAGTGCCTCTTAACATCCAACAACGAATTTCCAAAGAAAGTTACCTTCAAAAAATAACAAAAATGTTAGAACACATTCATAGAGGTGATATATATGAAGCTAATTTTTGCATGGAGTTTTTTGCTAAAGACGCAGTAATTCAGCCTATTGAAGTATATGAAAACTAAATGCAAATTCAACAAACTCCTTTGCAACCTATTTTAAAATG
>JAAURU010000147.1 GCA_012032075.1 Flavobacterium sp. | reverse complement strand
TAGCTTCCGATGAGGATCGAGAAGGAGAGGCTATCTCTTGGCATTTAGCAGAAGAATTAAAACTAAAACCAGAAAAAACAAAACGTATTGTTTTCACGAAATTACAAAAACAGCCATTCAAAAGGCAATTGAAAATCCAAGAAGTATTGATTATAATCTAGTAAATGCGCAACAAGCAAGAAGAGTTTTAGATCGATTAGTAGGATATGAATTGTCTCCAGTGCTTTGGAAAAAAGTAAAAGGTGGATTATCAGCTGGTCGTGTACAGTCTGTTTCAGTTCGTTTAATAGTTGAGAAAGAAAGAGAAATTCAAAATTTTAATTCAGAAGCGACTTATTCTGTTATTGCAGAATTTACTAATGAAGCTGGAAAGTCTTTTAAAGCAAAATTGCCTAAAAACTTTGGAACGAAAAAAGAAGCAGAAAATTTTCTTCAAAAAAATATAGGTTCTACCTATAAAGTAGCCGATTTAGAAACAAAACCTACCAAAAAATCTCCTGCTGCACCTTTTACTACTTCAACCTTACAGCAAGAAGCAGCAAGAAAATTATATTTACCTGTTGGAATTACTATGCAAATTGCGCAACGTTTGTATGAAGCTGGTTTAATAACTTACATGAGAACAGATAGTGTAAATCTATCAAATGAAGCGATGAATGCAGCGCAAGCAGAGATTGAAAGCTATTATGGTAAGGAATTCAGTAAGCCAAGAAATTACAATACAAAATCTAAAGGAGCTCAAGAAGCACACGAAGCCATTCGTCCTACAGAAATGTCTAGACACACAGTAGATATTGATAGAGATCAGGCACGTTTGTATGATTTAATTTGGAAAAGAACCTTGGCTTCTCAAATGAGTGATGCGCAATTAGAACGTACTAATGTAAAAATTGAAGCTAACAATCACAAAGAAATATTCGCTGCAACAGGTGAAGTTATTAAATTTGAAGGCTTTTTAAAAGTATATTTGGAAGGTCATGATGATGATGAGGAAGAACAAGAAGGGATGTTGCCAGCTATGAAAGTAAATGAAAAATTATTAAATAGCTACATTACAGCTACCGAACGTTTTTCAAGACCACCAAGTCGTTACACTGAAGCATCATTGGTAAAAAAATTAGAAGAATTAGGAATAGGACGTCCTTCTACTTATGCACCTACAATTTCCACAATTATTAACCGTAATTATGTAGAGAAAGGAACTTTTGAAGGACAAGAAAGAAAATACAACCAATTGGTTTTAGAAGCAGGAAAAGTTATTTCAAAAGATTTAACAGAAAATACTGGTTCTGATAAAGGAAAATTAGTACCAACAGATATTGGTATTATAGTAAATGATTTTTTAGTTACCAATTTTAAAACGATTTTAGACTACAACTTTACTGCAAAAGTAGAGCAAGATTTTGATGAAATTGCTTCAGGAAATGAAGATTGGGCTAAGATGATGAACGATTTCTACAAACATTTTCATCCAAATGTTGTAGATGTTGAAAAAAATGCAGAAAGAGAAACAGGTGAGCGTATTTTAGGAAAACACCCAGAAACGGGAAGGCAAATTTCTGTTCGTTTGGGTAAATTCGGCCCTATGGTTCAAATTGGAGAACAAGAAGATGAAGAAAAGCAATTTGCAAGTTTGTTACCTGATCAAAATATTGGAACAATAACATTAGAAGAGGCTTTACAATTATTTTTATTGCCAAAATCTTTAGGCCAATACGAAGGGGAAGAAGTGGAAGTAAATAATGGTCGTTTTGGACCTTATGTTCGCTTTGGTAAAACTTTTATCTCTTTACCAAAAGGAGAAGAACCACTGGATGTTTCAATGGAAAGAGCGATAGAACTTATTAAGGAGAAAAAAGAAGCAGATGCTCCTATAGCAACTTATAAAGATTTACCTGTTCAAAAAGGAGTAGGTCGTTTTGGCCCTTTCATAAAATGGAATGGAACGTTTATTAATGTAAGCAAAAATACAATTTTGATAATTTATCAAAAGCCGATGTTAAAGAACTTATAGAAGATAAAATACAAAAGGATAAAGATAAACTAGTGCATCACTGGGAAGAAGAAGGAATTAGAGTGGAAAAAGCGCGTTGGGGTCGTTCAGTAATTTTAAAGGGAAAAACTAAAATTGAACTGAGTAAAGATGTAGATGCAACTAAATTGACACTTGATAAGGTAAAAGAATTAATAGAAGCAAAAACACCTGCAAAAAAAACTACTAAAAAAGCACCAGTTAAAAAAGCAACTTCTAAAAAGAAATAGTGAATGGTTTTTGATTTTTTACAACCAGTAAGTACTGCTTTTCTAGATTTTAAAGAAACATTATCTAATCAAACATTAGGTAAAAAAGCCGTTTTTCATACAGTAACTGATTTCCCAAATTTAGATAACGTTAACATAGCTATAGTTTGTGTAAATGAAAATAGAGGAAAAGGTGTTGAGAATCCAACTAATGAATTTGATATATTTAGAAATAATTTTTATAGTTTATTTCCAGGAAACTGGGATGTATCTATTGCCGATCTTGGAAATATTCAGTTTGGAGAAACAATTGAAGATACATATTTTTTAGTAAAGTCAATAACAGAAGACTTATTAAGAAAAAAAATTATACCTATTATAATAGGAGGAGTCAAGATTTGACCTATGCTTTATATAGAGCTTATGATAATCTGGATCAAATGGTTAATTTGGTTACTATAGATGATAAATTTGATTTTGCCAAAGAAAATGTAAAAACTTATCAATCGTATTTAACAAAAATAATTATTGAAGAACCAAATAATTTGTTTAATTTTAGCAATATTGGTTATCAAACCTATTATAATTCGCAAGAAGAAATAGATTTAATTGAAAAGTTATTTTTTGAGGCATATAGATTAGGAGAAGTTTCAAATAAGCTAGCGATTGCTGAACCCGTTTTTAGAGATGCTGACTTAGTTAGTTTAGATATGACGGCTGTACAATCTAGTTTTTCAGGGAATTATCACCAATTTAATCCAAATGGTTTTACAGGTAAAGAAATTTGTACTTTAGCTAGATATGCTGGAGTAAGTGATAAAGTTTCTTTATTTGGAGTCTTTAATTTTAATAATTCCAATAATGAATTATTGTTAGTTGCTCAGGTAATTTGGTATTTTATTGAAGGCTATTCTATTCGTTCAAAAGAATATCCTTTTGGAAGTAAAGAAGAGTATTTAAAGTATATTGTATTGATTGATGAAGATGAATTAATCTTTTATAAGAGTAATAAAACAGAAAGATGGTGGATAGAAATACCTTTTTTTAATAATGTGGATAATAAATTAAAAAGAAATACGTTATTACCATGCACACATGATGATTATATAGCAGCATGTGAGCAAGAGATACCAAGTAGGTGGTGGAAAGCTTATAGACGTAATTTATTGTAATTCAAGGTATTTTGAAGTGTGAGATATTAAAATTTATGTTAATTTTAATATTTTTTTAAGAAAAACTTCAAAATAATTGTTTTTTCAAAATTATTGAATAGGTTTACGCCCTTAAAAGTGAAATTAAATTAACCCAAATTTATATGAAGAAGTTAGTTGTATTTACAGCAATCTTATCATTGTTTATCAGTTGTGGTAAAGGAGATAGAGGAGAATTAGTAGGTGTGAAAGGAAAGAAATGGCATCCAGAAAAACCTTATGGGATGACATTAGTACCTGGAGGTGCCTTTATTTTAGGGAAATCAGATGATGATTTTGCTAATGTTCAAGACGCTCCAACTAAAACTGTAACCGTTCGTTCATTCTACATGGATGAAACTGAAATCACAAATGCAGAGTACCGTCAGTTCGTAGAATGGGTAAAAGACTCAACTATTAGAACTAAATTAGCAATTCTAGCTGAAATGGCTGGACAGGCAGAAGGTGAAAATGGAGGTATTGGAGATTATGCTTTCGCAGATGCTAATGTAGAAGAAATGTCTCCTTATGACAAATACATGTATGAGAACTACTACAGTATTGGTACTGATGACGATCCAAATGCTAACAGAAAATTAAACAAAAAGGTCAAACTTATTACAGATCCTCAAAAATATCCAGATGAGTATTATGTTGAGGTAATGGATTCTATGTATCTTCCAGAATCTGAGCAATATAATGGTTTGAAAACTATTGATGTAAGTAAATTAAAGTTCAGATACAGTGAAGTAGATTGGAACAAGGTTGCTAGAAAGAAAGGACGTGATAGTCTTTATGGTGAAGCGAAACCAATTGAGATATATCCTGATACTACTGTATGGATAAAAGATTTTGCTTATTCTTATAATGAGCCAATGCACAACGATTATTTTTGGCATCAAGCCTTTGCAGAATATCCTGTAGTAGGTGTTACATGGAAACAAGCTAAAGCATTTTGTGCTTGGAGAACATTATATAAAAAATTCATATATCAAGAAGAAAAAAGGAAGAGATCAAGTAAATATGTTCCGTTTACCTACAGAAGCTGAATGGGAATATGCAGCTCGTGGTGGAATAGAATCGGCTACGTTTCCTTGGGGCGGTCCTTATGCTAAAAATGACAGAGGTTGTTTCTTAGCAAACTTCAAACCTAATAGAGGTGATTATGCAGCTGATGGTGCTTTATATACAGTAGAAGCTAAGTCATATGAGCCTAATAATTTTAATCTTTACAATATGGCTGGAAACGTTTCAGAATGGACTGAATCAGCTTATGATGTAACGGCTTATGAGTTTGTATCTACAATGAATCCAAATGTTGCAGATCGTAAAAATCAAAGAAAAGTAGTTCGTGGAGGTTCATGGAAAGATGTTGCTTATTTCTTACAAGTTTCTACTCGTGATTATGAGTATGCAGATTCTGCTAGAAGCTACATTGGTTTCAGAACCGTACAAGATTACATGGGAACAGCTGCTACAGCAACAATCCCTAAATAACATTTAACCAATTTTTAATTATATTAACTTAACTAACTAAAATTTATTTATTATGGCATTTTTAAGTAAAACAGTAATGAATTTCCTTTATGGAATGGGAGCAGCAGTAGTAATCGTTGGAGCTTTATTCAAATTACAACACTGGCCTGGTGCAAACCTTATGTTGATTATAGGATTATTAGTAGAAGCAGGAATTTTTGCTTTATCAGCATTTGACGCTCCTGAAAAAGATTTAGATTGGTCTTTAGTATATCCAGAATTAGCTGGAGGTGCCGTTGGTGACAAAAAGAAAAAAGAAAATCCAGAAGATGCTCAAGGATTATTGTCACAAAAATTAGATTCTATGTTAAAAGAAGCTAGAATTGATAGTGCTTTAATGGAGAGTTTAGGAACAAGTATCAAAAATTTTGAAGGAGCAGCTAAAAGTATTTCTCCAACAGTTGATTCTATTGCTTCACAGAAGAAATATTCAGATGAGATGTCTCAAGCGGCTGCTCAAATGGAAGCTTTAAATAGCTTATATAAAGTACAATTAGAAAGCGCTTCAAGAAATGCTGAAGCAAACAAAGAAATTGCTGATAATGCAGCTAAATTAAAAGAGCAAATGCAATCAATGACTTCTAACATTGCATCATTAAATGCAGTTTATGGAGGTATGCTTTCTGCAATGAACAATAGAGGATAATTAGTTTTATCATTAATTTAACAAATTTTATTAATTAAAAAAAACTAATTTCAAAATGGCAGGAGGAAAATTAACCCCTAGACAGAAGATGATTAACCTAATGTACTTGGTTTTCATCGCAATGTTGGCATTAAATATGTCAAAAGAAGTATTAACAGCTTTTGGAAATTTCAATGATAAATTTGACGAATCTAATAAGTTAACAAATCAGTCTAATGAATCTTTGTTAACTGCTTTAGATACAAAAGCATCAGATGAACCAGCTAAGTATGGTGAATCTGCAAAAAAAGCTAGAGAAGTTGAAAAAATTTCTAAAGATTTTAGTTCTTTTTTGGAAACTGTTAAATCTGAGGTAACTGAAGGTTTTGAAGTAGATAAAAAGACGGGTAAGTTTCCATTCGAAGCTATGGATAAATCTACAATTGACGAAAAGTGGTTTCAAGGTGACGGTTATAGTCCAAGAGGTACTGAAATTGTAAGTAAAATTGATAAGTATGTTGCTGATATAAAACAGGTATTAGGTACTGATGTTAAGTATGGTCCTTTTATTAAAGAGATTGAAAAGAAATTCTCAACAGCAGATATTACAGATAGAGAAGGTGTAAAAAAGAAATTCTTAGATTATAAAGCTAAAGGTTTTCCTGCTGTCTCTACTTTAACATTCATTACTTCTATGCAAAATGATGTTAAAAATACAGAAGCAGGTGCTTATAATTTATTCTTAGGTAATGCATTAAAAACTGCAGCATCTATGAAGAATTTCCAAGCTATAGTTGTTTTAGACAAAAATGCTTATTTTCAAGGTGAACAAGTTACAGGGAAAGTTGTTTTAGGTCGATATGATGCTAATACACAACCAACATCTTTCAAAGGTCCTGGTAAAATTGAAAATGGTCAAGCTATGATTTCTATGACTGCTGGTGGTATTGGAGAACAAAATATATCAGGGGAGTTTGGATTTTTAGAAGATGGAATAGAAATTCCATTAAAGTTTGAAGGAAAATATGTAGTTGTTCCACGCCCTAATTCTGCTACAATTTCTGCAGATAAAATGAATGTGGTATATAGAGGTGTTGTGAATCCAATGACAATTTCATTTGCTGGAGTTTCTGATAGTGATGTTACAGCTTCAGCTCCAGGTTTAAGTAAAGGTTCTGGAACTGGTAAATATAATATGAGTCCTGGGCAAGGTAGAGAAGTTCTTATCAGTGTAAATGCTAAATTACCTGATGGTAAAGTGGTAAATGACAAAAAAACTTTCCGTATTAAAGGTATTCCAGGGCCATCTGGAACAATTAGAGGTGAATATGAAGCAACTGGTCCAAAAAATAATTTAGAAGTTTCTACAGTAGGTGCTAAATTAGAAGATTTTGATTTTGATGTTACACTTAATGTTACTGCTTTTACTATTAAAGTACCAGGTCAACCAACTGTCTTAGTGAATGGTAATAAAATGGATACAAGAGCAAAAGCAGCAATTGCAAAAGCACAACGTGGTGATGTTGTTATTATTAGTAACATTAATACTAAATTAGTTGGTTCTAATTTATTGTTACCAAAAACAGCTCCTTGTACTTACGAAATAAAATAAAAAGTACTTTTTGAGTTTATATATAAACTAAAAGAATAAAAAATGAATTGGAGAAAAATTATAGTATTAGTCGCATTAGGTTTAAGTTCAACTTTTACTTTTGCACAATCTAATCTTTTAAATGCAAAAACACCAGATCAAATAGGTGTTAAAACTGAAGCTGAACTTGTTGCAGATAATGACAAACCACTTCCTTACGGTTATGTAATGGATAGAGATGTTCTTATGGGTAAGAGAGTATGGGAATATATCGACCTTGATGAAAGAGCTAACTTTCCATTGTATTTCCCTGTTGAAGGTGATATCATGAAATCTGTTGATAGACAACCACTTTATAATGTTTTAATTAATGGTATTAAAGATGGTAAAATTACTGAGGTTTATGATAGTAGCTATTTTACAGACAAAAAAATGTTAGCGGATATTGAAACTAGTTTAGTTTTAATTGATACTACTGACGCGGGAAGAGAATACTACAATGCTGGTGAGGCAATCCCAGAAGAATATATTACTAAGCAAGTAATTGAAGCTTATCATGTTAATGCATATAGAGTTGTTGGATATTGGTATTTTGACAAAAGACAAGGGGAATTAAAATATCGTCTATTAGGTATTTGTCCTGTTGTTCCAGATGTTTATACTTTAAATGCTGAAGAACAAGATTATGTTGAATTATTTTGGGTTTATTTCCCAGCAGCTAGAGATGTTCTTCATGAAGCTAAATCATTTAATGATAGAAACTCTGCGGTTCCATTCTCTTTTGATCACTTGTTGAATTCTAGAAGATTTACTTCTTTTATTTATAAAGAAGAAAATGTTTATGGAGATAGGCTTATTAAAGATTACATGAGAGAAAATGCTCAAATGCAATTATTAGAATCAGAACGTGTTAAAGATAAGATTAGAAACTTTGAACAAGACATGTGGAATTATTAATATAAATTTTCTCCAATTTAATATAATTAACTCTTATCATTGATTTGATAAGAGTTTTTTTATTTTTGCACTATGATAGATTATTTAATTGTTGGCTCTGGTTTAGCAGGCTTATGTTTTACAGAAAGATTACTACAGGATAATAAAACTTTTTTAATTTTCGATGATA
>JAAURU010000146.1 GCA_012032075.1 Flavobacterium sp. | reverse complement strand
TTGCCGTTAGTTGGTTTTTTATCTACAATGAATAAAGAACAAAGCAACTGAAGTAGCAATTCATGACGAAGCAGGTTATTTAAAAACCAACTTTAAAAATGATAAAGATTTTCATTACACAGATCTTTCTGCAATGCCTTATAATATTGCAAAGGACACAGCATCTAAAAACTATGAAGGCTTATTGTATATTCCAAAGGTAGATTCTATTGTGTTGTTAAAAGATGAAGTTGAATATATATCTGAAAATAGTGCGAGTATTAGTTTTATAAGTAAAGTTGAGAAAATTACAGATTCTATTTTAACCTCAAATAATTTAAGATTAATTGGAATAGACGAAAATAAAATAGAAGATGCAAAAGTCGATTCATCTTTAAAACTATCTAAATTCTCTGGAGAAGAGAGTTTGAAAGGGCTTAATGAAATTAAAGTAGCAATAGGTGGTTTTATGGGCTATTTAATTATGATGTTTATTGTGATTTATGGCAATTTTGTAATGCGAAGTGTGATTGAAGAAAAAACAAATCGTATTATCGAAATTATCATTTCTTCAGTAAAGCCATTTCAATTAATGATGGGTAAAATAATTGGAAATTCATTTGCAGGATTATTACAGTTTGCAATTTGGATTATAGTAGGTTTAGTACTTGCATTTATTGCTCAAACTTTTTTCGGACTCCAACTAGGTGCTTCTTCCTCTGTTTCTCCAGAAATGATGGAAGCGGCTCAACAAACAGCAGGAATGGAAAAACTTCAATCATATTTAACTGAAATATGGAATTTACCTATAGGATTAATGTTAGTTAGCTTTATTCTCTATTTCATAGGAGGTTATTTTCTTTACAGTTCATTATATGCAGCAATTGGTGCAGCAGTAGATTCTGAAACTGATTCCCAACAATTTATGTTGCCTATAATTATGCCATTAATTTTAGGTGTTTATGTTGGTTTTTTTACCGTAATTAATGATCCTCATGGAACAGTTGCTACTGTATTTTCAATGATTCCTTTTACATCACCTATAGTAATGTTAATGCGAATTCCTTTTGGAGTGCCATGGTGGCAATTAGCACTTTCCGTTTTACTTTTATTTGCTACCTTTACATTTGTAGTTTGGTTTGCAGCAAAAATTTACCGAGTGGGTATTTTAATGTATGGTAAAAAACCTACATGGAAAGAACTATACAAATGGCTTAAATATTAATTATGATTAAAACATTAAAAGAAATAATTAATTATAAACTTATTGATACAGAAACTATTGATATTACTGTAGGAACAATTACTTTGTTACTAATCGTTTTAATAGGAACAAGTTTACTATTAAAGGCAATAAGAATTATTGTTACCCGAAAATTACCTAAAGAAGATAAAAATAAGTTTATAAGTTTTTTCAATTTATTCGCTACGCAGTTTTTATTTTTGCTTTTATTTTGCATTAGATGTTTCAGGAGTCGATATGAGTGTCTTACTTACTGCTTCTGCTGCTTTATTAGTAGGTCTTGGTTTTGCATTGCAACAACTTTTTCAAGATGTTATTTCTGGAATTTTAATAATTATAGATCAATCCTTACACGTTGGAGATATTGTTGAAGTTGAAGGAAAAGTAGGAAGAGTTTTAGAAATAAAATTAAGAACTACAAGAGTAGTGACTAGAAATAACAGAGTTATGGTTATTCCAAATCATAAATTTATGTTAGACACTTTATTTAATTGGACACAAAACAGTTTTACAAATAGAGAACAAGTAGATGTTGGAGTGGCTTATGGAAGCGATGTAGAGTTGGTAAAAAAATATTATTACAATGTGCAGAAGAAGAACAGGAAGTAGTACAGCAACCAAAACCTATTGTTCTTTTTGAAGATTTTGCCGATTCTTCCTTAAATTTTTCACTCTATTTCTATGTCGCAGACGGAATGAAAAGTCCATTAATTAAAAGTAACCTTAGATTTAGAATAGATAAAGCTTTTAGAGAAAATAGTATATCTATTCCATTTCCACAGCGCGATATTCATATTATTAAACAATAGAAACGAAAGGCTTGGTCTATTTTGGTTATGTAGTTCCTGCTGTCCATTGCAAAATCTTTGTTTTTTTCTGGCTTAGTTTGAAGAAGTAAAAAAAACAAAGATGATTTCCATTACCATCAGGGTTATTTAGGGAAATGTATTGATTTTTCACTAACTTTGAACCAGAAAAAACGATTCAAAAACTCACAATTCACAATAACAAATGCCAAAAATATTAGTCATTGAAGACGAAGCTGCAATTAGAAGAGTCTTACTAAAAATTCTTTCAGAAGAAAATGATACTTATCAAGTAGAAGAAGCAGAAGATGGAATAAAAGGAGTAGAAAAATAAAAAATGACGATTACGATTTAGTACTTTGCGACATTAAAATGCCAAAAATGGATGGTGTTGAAGTATTGGAAGCTGTAAAAAAAATAAAACCAGAGATTCCTATGGTTATGATTTCAGGTCATGGTGACTTAGAAACAGCTGTAAATACAATGCGTTTAGGCGCTTTCGATTACATTTCAAAACCACCCGATTTGAATCGGTTATTAAATACTGTTCGTAACGCTTTAGATAAAAAGAAACTCGTTGTAGAAAATAAAATTCTAAAGAAAAAAGTTAGTAAAAATTACGAAATGATAGGTAATAGCGAACCTATTAATCATATAAGAACTATGATTGATAAAGTAGCTCCTACAGATGCTCGTGTTTTAATTACTGGTTCTAATGGAACGGGAAAAGAGCTTGTAGCACATCAACTACATGAAAAAAGTGACAGAGCTTCACAACCTATTGTTGAAGTCAATTGTGCTGCAATTCCTTCAGAATTGATTGAAAGTGAGCTTTTTGGTCATGTTAAAGGAGCATTTACATCAGCAGTTAAAGATAGAGCAGGGAAATTTGAGGCCGCAAATGGTGGAACTATTTTTTTAGATGAAATAGGTGATATGAGTTTATCTGCTCAGGCTAAAGTTTTAAGAGCTTTACAAGAAAATTTAGTACAAAGAGTAGGAGCAGACAAGGATATAAAAGTAGATGTAAGAGTTATTGCTGCCACAAATAAAGATTTAAAAAAAGAAATAGAAGAAGGTCGTTTTAGAGAAGATTTATACCATCGATTAGCGGTTATTTTAATAAAAGTTCCAGCTTTAAATGACAGAAGAGATGATATACCCATGTTATTAGAGCATTTTGCAAATAAAATTGCTTCAGAACAAGGTACTACTCCTAAGCATTTTTCAAAAACAGCTGTGAAATTATTACAAGAATACGATTGGACAGGAAACATTAGAGAACTAAGAAATGTGGTGGAACGATTAATCATTTTAGGAGGAACTGAAATTTCTGAACAAGATGTAAAAATGTTTGCTAGTAAGTAATAAATAGTAAGTAGTGAATAGTAATTAGTAAATAGTTTTCACTTCTGCTTACTAGTCACTATTTACCAATTACTAATCACTTAAAAAATGAAATTAAAAAAAAATAAACGAAGGATTACAACAACAATTAAAAGCAGCTGGTTTAACTGAAGCTAATGCATTACAAGAAGGTACTTTTTCTACAATAAAAAGTGGAGTCGATGCAGTTATTCAATCGGGAAAAGGCTCAGGGAAGACTACTACAATTGTTATTAATGTTATCCAACGATTAGTAAAACCATTTGAAGAATCTCCAAGAGCTTTAATAATGGTTCAAGATAAACCTCAAGTTCTAGAAATGGTCGATTTATTTAACCAATTAGGAAATAATAATGATTTAAGAGTGTATGGTGTGCATGAAAAAACAAATATAGATGAAGATAAGAACCAAATTTCTCTTGGAATCGATGTGTTAATTGGTACACCAAATAAATTGAACATTATGTTATCTGGAGCAGGTTATAATGTAAATAAGTTATTAATGTTTGTAGTTGATGATGCAGATATTTTATTGCGAAATAGATTGGATGCAGTAATCAAAAGAATATCAGATAGTATATCTAAAACACAACGTATTTTCTTTTGTAATGAAATTACAGAAAAAATTGAATTTCTTTCAGATAAAATAATGATTGAACCAGTTTTCTTAGAAGCAGATGAATAATTGAAGCCCTGTCTTCATTGGTAAACAAAAAAAATAAAATGGCATTAAAAAAGATTTTTTTCAGGAAGTGAAATATTAGCTTCTGGATTACAAAAAAAATTAGAAGCGATTGGTATATTTCCTGTAGTGAGAAATAACCTTCAAGCAGCGAGAGTTTCAGGTTTCGGAAATACTGGTTTAGCAGTAGAATTATTTATAGAAGAACGAGAATTAGTCAAAGCAGAAAAAGTGATAGAGAATTTTAAAATGAATTTATAGTTAATTCTATTATTTCTTATATTATTGTCAAAATGAGCTTGTCGAAGTTACATTAAGATTTCCTCAACAAGCTCAATTTGACATTTTTATTTTCTCTTTTGCAATAATTTTGGTGCTTTTTCAAGATACATTTCAGTACCAAATTGTTGTAACGATTTTGCATCTTCAAAATGTTCAAAAGTTTTATCAGGTTGCGGTATTGAAAACCTTCCGTTTACATCAATATAATTTAAAGTCGTTTGCAATAATGGGTCACTAGTTTCACCTAACACACCTAAATTAGTCTCAAATCTTCTAATTTGGTTACACATCTGGTTGCAAGACCATTAACATAATCACTAAAATTATCGTTGTTAGCTATTTTTAAAACAATTGGTTGCATGGCATAACGATGGTTTGGATTCAAATTCTCTTTTCTAAAATTTGGAGAATCATAAAGCGTTACTGAACCTACATTTTTTCCAGTAGTTGCATCTCCTATTTGAACAACATCAATATATGATTCAAGTCCGTTAATGACTAATTCACTTGCTGAAGCTGTTCTTTTTGAGGTTAAAACATACAATTTGTTTAAGCTTAAACTTTGAATGCCACCACCATTTCCTAATGTAGTAGTAAAACGATTTAATAAATCTTCTGGAGCAAAGGCTACTTGTAATTTAGCATTCCATTGTTGTTTTGCAAATATCTCATTGTTAAACTGTCCTGTTATCATACTAGCTAATCGAGTCGCAGTACTTACTGAACCACCAGAATTGTATCGTAAATCTAAAATTAAATGCGTAACTCCTTCTGCAGCAAAAAATGAAAAAGCACTATTTAATTCTGTTTCATATTGGGAATAAAAACCATTATACATTAAATAACCTATTTTTTTTGTACCTACAGTAAAGGTCTTTTTTTAAATGAACAGGATTTTCAGAAAATGGAGTTTTTGTCAAAGCAACAGAATTTCCGTTTGGAGTAATATTTCCACCATCATAATCGGCTAAATTTAGAGTATAGCTTTCGTTTGCTAATAATTCTCGATAATTGTTAACATTTAGATTAGTTCCATTAACTCCATAAAAGAAATCACCTCTTTTAATGTTCTTAGTTGAAGCATCTGAATTGGGTAAAATATATCGTACCCATCCAAAAATTTCAGTAGTACTTCCTTCTTTATATCTTAATTCATAATCTATACCATTATTTTTTTGAGTTCCTGAGAGTACTTGTTCTAAAGCGGTATAATCTGAAAAATAAAACTAAAACGGTCTATTTCTCTATTAACTAGCAAACGCTCAAATAAAGCTTCTGGTGGAGAATAAGAATCTAAGAAACTTTGGTAATCGTTTTCAGAAGAAAAGCGATTATCGGCTAAATCTGGTGAGTCTTGTAACCAAAAATAATATTGGTTTAAACCTTTCCATATAAAGTCATTGACAGATTTACTTTGTGGAAAATCATCAAAATCATCACCACAACTTAATGTAAAAAGAAACAACAATAAAAATCCTGAAAATAAAACTATTTTCTTTTCATAGCATTTAAATTTAATTATTAAAAATAGATTTTTTTTCATGTAACAAAATTAATTTACATTCGTCTTAACTTTAAACCAACTAATTAAAATGAAGCAACAGGAGTTTTTACATATTATTTCTCCTTTTAAAGATAAAATTTTTAGAGTCGCAAAACGATTGTTAACCAGTATCGAAGAAGCTGAAGATGCAACTCAAGAAGTTTTAGTAAGGCTTTGGAATAAAAACGATAGCTTAAATAAATACAATAGTGTAGAAGCTTTAGCTATGACTATGACTAAAAACTACTGTTTAGATCAGTTAAAGTCAAAAAGGGCATCAAATTTGAAGTTAGTTCATAATAATTATGATGATAATGCAACAAGGGTTGATAAAGTCATAGAAGATAAGGACAGTTGGGATTGGGTAGAGAAAATTATAGATGAATTACCTGAGCAACAAAAAATAATTGTTCAAATGCGCGATATTGAAGAATATGAATTTAGCGAAATTGCAACAGTATTAGATATGAATGAAACTGCAGTTAGAGTTGCACTTTCGAGAGCAAGAAAAATAATAAAAGAAAAATTGTTAGAAAAACACAATTATGGAATCAAAGTCAATTGAAATAGTAATAAATAAATATCTAGAAGGAACATCTAGTATTGCAGAAGAAAAGCAATTAAAAGCTTACTTTTCTTCAAATGAAATAGCACCACATTTGGTTCAGTATAAACCATTGTTTAGCTATTTAGAAAATCAAAAAACAGTACCAATTTACTAAAGCACTACCATTACAACCTAGAAAACAATCGTATGTAAAATGGATAGGAATTGCTGCAACCATTGTGATGCTTTTTGGTATGATAACTTACTTTTACAATCATTCTTCAAATGAAGATTTAGGTACTTATTCAAATCCTGAAGAAGCATTGGTTGAAACCCAAAAAGCATTAGAAATGCTTTCTGAGGAAGTGAATAATGGAGTAGAAGGAGTAGCAGTTTTAAAAGAGTATGAAAAAACAAGAAAAACAATTTTTAAATAAAAGAAAATGAAATCAATGATTATTTCATCCGTTAACCAAATTGGCTCGGGTCGCAAACACAAAAAAAGCAATTTTTATTCAATGAGTAAAAAAATAATTTTAACTATAGTATTTATAGCATTTACAAGTTTAGGGTTTTCCCAATCAGTATTTGATAAATATGAAGATAAAGACGATGTAACTACTGTTATTGTTAATAAAAAGATGTTTGAGTTAATGAGTAAAGTTAAAGTTGATGTGAAAGATAAAGAAGCACAACAATATATGGATTTACTTAAAAAGCTTGATAACCTTAAAGTATTCATGACAGGTAGTTCGAAATTAGCATTAGACATGAAAGGAACGGTAACAAGTTATTTAAAATCAAATCCGTTAGAAGAGTTAATGCGTGTTTCAGATGATGGTAAGAAAGTTAATATTTATGTCAAATCTGGTGTTGCTGCAAATTCTGTAAAAGAATTATTAATGTTTATTGAGTCACCAGGAGATAAAGATAAACAGGCTATAGTTTTGTCTTTAACTGGAGATTTTAACTTAGACGAAATTTCAGCTTTGACTGAAAAGATGAGTCTTCCTGGAGGAAATGAATTGAAAAAAGCATCAAAAAAATAAGAGTATGAAAAAATATATTATTCTTATGCTTTCAGTTTTTTTCTTTAGTTGTAATAATGAACCTTCTTTGCAAAAGTATTTTGTAGAAAATTCTGAATCACCCGATTTTATTTCTGTAGATATTGGTTCTTCTATCATTAATACTGAAAAAATTACACTTACAGATGAAGATAAAAAGGCTTTAAAATCATTTAATAAAATGAATATTTTAGCTTTTAAAAAAGATTCTTTAAATGAAGAAAAATATCAATCAGAAACAAAAAAGGTAAAGGCGTTATTAAAACAAGAAACCTATCAACAATTAATGAAAATGGGTTCAGGTAGCGATGGAGGAGCTCTTTATTTTTTAAGCGATGAAGAAAATATAGATGAGTTTGTTTTATTTGCTAACAAAAAAGAAAATGGTTTTGCGGTAGTTAGGATTTTAGGTGATAATATGGATCCTAATCAAATTTTGAATTTAATAAATTTAATGCAACGCTCAGATGTTAATCTGGATCAATTTAAGCAATTAAAAGATGTAATGAATTAGAAAAGTCCCGAAAGGGACTTTTTTTGGTGTAAAGTGACCATGATGGGATTCGAACCCATACGTCTTGCGACACTACCCCCTCAAGATAGCGAGTCTACCAATTCCTCCACATGGCCTAAAACAGTAAAGACGTTGCAATGCAACGTCTTTACTTGTGACCTGGCTGGGATTCGAACCCAGGACCCCATCATTAAAAGTGATGTGCTCTACCAGCTGAGCTACCAAAGTCATTTTCTTTTCTTGAATGCGGGTGCAAATATATTAACTATAAT
>JAAURU010000145.1 GCA_012032075.1 Flavobacterium sp. | reverse complement strand
TTTGGATAAAATTGGAAAAAGTTTTTAAAATGAAGATAAATCTATAAATCTAAAAATAATAGGCCATACAGATAGTGATGGTGATAGTAAAGCCAATCTTTCGCTTTCACAAAAAGAGCCGTTGCTGTTAAAAAAATATTTGCAAGACAACTATAAAATTTCTGAAACTTCTATTCAAACAGATGGAAAAGGTGAAAGTGAACCTGTAGCAGATAATAAAACTTCAGAAGGAAAAGCACAAAACAGACGAGTAGAATTTAAAAAACTATAATCATGAAATATTTAATTTTATGGCTATGCTTTTGTTCGTGTTTTGGACAAAAAAGCTTATTCTTCAATCCAAATGATGAAACCCTACAAGACACAATTCGCAATGGAAGTAGTAGCATTGCAGTAAATTTTTATGATTTCAATCCAAACGAACAAATCTCATTCGATAAAAAGATTACTTTTTCTTTTAATTCTAATGCTGGTACTTCCACTACAAGCGAATTTTTGGTCAATACCAATAAAGGCTATATGGCAATGAATAAAGAAATGATGGAAAGCATGATGGGTATTGAATTTCCCCATAATGATAATTTAAAAGTACATTACAGACTAACCAATACAAATGGAAAAACATATTATTATATTGAAATTAATGGTATAAAACAAGTAGTCAATCGTTTACCAATGAACGAAATTACAACAGATGAAACCAATATGTCGGTAGCAAAATTCAACAGAAACTTCACTCCTACTGGTAATAATCTTAATGTAAGTAGCCAAAATTATCCTTCAAATGAATACAGAAATGTTTCACCTGAGACAGGAAATGAAAACTTTGTGTATTTGGCAAACCAAAATGAAGTTCATTTACCTCCAAATTCAAATCCTAAAACTGCTGGAATATTTGGCTTAGGTTATATTTACAATGCTAATAAAACACAATTGGTTACACGAGTTGAAAACCAAAATGGAACCGCTGAAATTGAAAATATCGAAACTGTTTCTATTCGTTTTGATGGCAATTCCTATAGAAGAAGAGAAAATATTGTAGCTGAAGATCACGAAAGAGTTACGAACGTTAAAGAAGACTATTTAGCAAAAAAACAAGAAAAAATCAATCGAGCTACAAATTCAGAACGAACTATTGCTAATAAAGAACAACAAATTCTTAATCAGGAATCAGAAATGGAATCCAAACGCAAAAGAGCTATGAATAAATACATTGAAGCGGGTGCTCCAGCGGAACGAAATAGCAATTATGCTTTAGAAAGTTATGACCCAAAAGACGATATTGAAATCAAAAAATTAGAATGTGAAAAACGCATTTTAATAATTGATAAGAAATTGGAGAGTATGACTGTTAGTAATAGAGATTACAACAAATTACAAAATGAAAAACCTGTTTGGAATCGAAAATTATAGATTACAAAAATGCACAAGAAGAAATGGATGCAATAAAAAACAGAAATCCTGATGACACACATAAAGCAAATACAGAAAAATGAATTATTACTTTTCTAATGTTGTTCCAAATATCATGGGAAGACCTTGTTTAGGAAATAATTAATTAGGATGAAAAAGCCTAAAGAATAAATCTATAGGCTTTTTGCATAAATCAATCAACTAATTAGTTACCAATCTCAATAAATCGTTTTGGTTTTGGCAATGCTTCCTCTCTTTTTGGCAGGTTTAAATGTAAAACTCCATCTTGATAGTCAGCTTTAATTTCATCCTCATTTATCGTATCTGGCAATGTAAAAGAACGTTTGAAAGAAGAAAAACTAAATTCTTTACGGGTATATTTCCCATTATCACTTTTTCCTTCTGATTCATTTTTTCGCTCAGATAAAATTGACAACACATTTTCATCGATTTCGATTTTGAAATCTTCCCTTTTTAATCCTGGTGAAGCTAACTCAATTTTAAATTCAGTTTCAGTTTCTTTAATATTTACAGCTGGTATTGTGGAATTAGAAAACCCTTGAACACCACCCATAAAGTCTGGTTTAAAAAATTCTTCCATTACTGATGGAAAAAACAATTTCGGATTTGATTTTACTAAGTTCATATCTATAAATTTTTAGTTAAACACTTATTTTACTATTAAATAACAAACAATATTCCAAAATTAAAAAAGGTTAAAATGACTTTTCTAAAAGCAATCTAAAAGACATTTTGACTTATTTTTTAAGATTATTTTAATACATAACTGACTAAATTTCATGATTTTAAGTATTAAACGGAAATTAAACCATTCACTTATTTTTAGAGAAACTATAAATAAATTTAATTATTAATAATAACTTTTTTCCCTTTCATTTATGTATATTTGTAAATAATATTACACCCACAATCCCTTATTATTTTATACTATGAAAAAAAAATTATTACCTAAATTATTTTTGTTTTTCTTTATAACAATAAGTTATTTTTATTATTCTACTACTATTTCACCTACTATTAAGATAGATTCTAATAAAGAAAAAAGAAATATCAACAAAAAAGAAATTATCAAAGAAGTTGTTACAAAACCAAAAGTAGCATTAAAAGAATCAATTACAAAAAAGAATATAGCTGTAAATAGCATCCAAACTTCATCAAAAACTAGCGCCTTTAAATCTAAAATTGAAAGAAAGGTAGTTAATCCTACAAAACAAGGGAAAAAGAAAACTATAGAAGAGCGTGCACAATTTAATGAAGGTCGCTTATTATATGAATACTACATGCAAGTTAATCCTATAACGGGTAAAATTTCTTCAATAGATAAAAAATTAGAACTAAAAGAAGCTGAAAATGCAAAATTAGCTACTAATGATGAATTTGCTAGAGTATCAGCACCTAATTATGTCAATAGAGGTCCTGGTAATTTAGGAGGAAGAACAAGAGCGCTTGTTTATGACAAAAGTGATGCTACTGGAAACACAATATTAGCAGGAGCAATTAGTGGTGGTGTTTTTAGAACTACAAATGGAGGTGCAAGTTGGGTAAAAGTTTCCTCTCAAATGATATACATAATGTTACTACTATTGCACAAGATCCAAGACCAGGTTTTCAGAATATTTGGTATTATGGTACTGGAGAGTCACTTGGAAATAGCGCTTCTTTATCAGGTGCATTATATTATGGAAGAGGAATTTGGAGATCAACCGACAGTGGATTAACTTGGACACAAATAGCCAATACTAATTCAACTCAAGAAATATTTGATAATAGATTTGATTTTGTGCATCGAATTGTTGTACATCCAATAACAGGAGAAGTATTTGCAGGAATTTCTGGAAGTCTAACAAGATTTGATGGTACAAACTGGACGACTGAAAGAAATGACACTACACCAAATGCTTCAAAAATGGTAGATGTTGTTATAACTTCTACTGGAAGAGTATATTGTGCTTTTTCAGGTAATTCTGAAACGGCTATTAGAGGTATTTGGACTTCACCAACAGGTGTAGGAAGTTGGAGCAGAATTGCCGATAATGGAGCTCCTACAGCTTGGTCAATGAGTGGAAGAGTTGTATTGGGTCTTGCACCATCTAATGAGAATATTGTTTACGCTTTATATTTAAAAACAGGAACTACTTTATCTCCTGGAGATTGTGATTTATGGAAATGGAATCAAGGAACAACAACATGGACAAATTTTTCAGCCAAAATACCAGATGAACCAGGAGGAAGTGCTGGAAATGATCCTTTTAACTCTCAAGGCGCTTATGACTTAGTTGTTTCAGTAAAACCAGATAATGAAAACTTTATTGTAATTGGTGGAACAAATGCTTATAAAATTAATAATATAAATACAGATAGTTTGTAAGAATTGGTGGTTATACAAGCCCCAATTCTTATGGTCTTTGGAGCGTTGGTGGAACAACACATCATCCCGATATACACACTTTAGTGTTTAACCCTTTAAACCCAAATGTTCTCTTATCTGGAACAGATGGAGGAATCCATCGAACTAATAATATTAATGCCGCTTCTGTAGCTTGGACAAACATAAATAATAATTATCAAACTTATCAATATTATCATGTAGTAATGGATCCATTAAGTGGTTCAGATGGAGTTTTAGGTGGTGCTCAAGATAATGGTACAACGGCAGGTGGTGCTACTTTTTTTAGTTTACCTAATAATACTACCATGACTAGTGTTTTTGGTGGTGATGGTGTTGCTGTAGGAATATCAAGAGATAATGCATGTGTACCCTTTTTTATGGGAACACAAAATGGAAATATCTATAGAGACTGTCCAACTGCTGCTACCATAACACCAACTGGTTCTGCAAGTGAGTTTGTTACCTATTTTTATCTAGATCCAGATAATAACAGTAATTTATATTATGCTGGACGTGACAAATTATGGAAAACAAATAACTCTTCAACGGTTACATCTGGAACTTGGACAGATATGGGAACAACTGCCTTAAAAGGACATACTGATTTTTTTAAAAGATTTTCAACTACTAGAGGAACTTATAATTCTGCTACAAGTTATTTATTACTTGGTGGTGACGAAGGTCATATTTATCGTTTAAATGATCCTAGAAATGCTACTAGTTTTTCAGCTGCTGTAGATATCACACCTACTGGTGCAACGATAGGTTTTCCATCAATTGTAACTGGTTTAGCCATTCATCCTACAAATAGAAATATTGTTTTAGCTACTTATTCAAATTATGGTACACAAAGTATTTTTTATACTGCCAATGCTACTGCAGCGAGTCCAACATGGACATTAGTAGAAAGAAATTTAGAATTTCACTCGATACGTTCCGCTGCTATTACAGAAGTAAACGGTCAAACCTTATATTATGTTGGAACGGCTAGAGGTTTATACAGTTCTACAAACCCTTTAACTACAGACTGGGTAAGACAAGGTGCAAACGAAATTGGATTTGCATTAGTTAGTTCATTAGATTATAGACATTCTGATGGAACTTTATTAATAGGAACACATGGTAATGGAATTTACCAATCTAAAATCACGCTTTGTAATGGCACAACTACTACATGGAATGGTACAGCTTGGTCAAATGGTGTTCCTACAGCTTCAACTGAGGCAATTTTTACGGGAAATTATAGTTCTACAGCAAACTTACAAGCTTGTACTGTAACTATTACAAATAATGCAACGGTAACTTTTAATCCTTCACATACTTTCATTATTGGTGGTGGCTTAACAGTCGATTCTGGTTCCAGTTTAGTAATTGAAAATGAAGCTGCTCTTCGACAAATTAATAAAGATGTAAATTCAGGTAACATTATAGTAAAAAGAAATTCTTCTCCTATGGTTCGTAGAGATTATACAGCTTGGTCATCACCAGTTTCTAATCAGCAATTACAAGCTTTTTCTCCTAATACTATAGCAACACGATTTTACGAATACTTATATACAGGAACATCTACTCCTACTGCCTATCAATCTGTAGATCCTACAACAAATTTTGTAAATGGAAAAGGATATATGATAAGAGTAGCAAACAATTGGTCAACTACAGTAGCTTCAGCTTATAATGGCCAATTCCAAGGAGTACCGTTTAATGGAGATGCTTCTCAAAGAGTAGGAAAAGGAATTAATCTTTTAGGGAATCCTTATGCTTCTCCTATAAGTGCAACAACTTTTTTAAATGATAATTTGAATGTTGGTACTTTATACTTTTGGACAAATACAACTCCAGCAAGTGGTGGAGCTTATCCTCAAAATAATTTTGCTTCTTATACTACTTTAGGTGGTGTTGCTGCTTTTGGAAGTGCAAAAATCCCTAACGGAACTATTCAAACAGGTCAAGGTTTTTATATTCAATCAAGTGCTTTACAAGATTGCTTCTTTAAAAATACTCAAAGAGTAAATGCGTCAGTTTCAACACAGTTTTTCAAAATGAGTCAAGAACTTGAAAAACATGCATTTAGATTAAACTTTAATGATGAAAATGTATCTTATAATCAATTTTTAATTGGTTACATGGAAGGTGCTAGTAGTATTCATGATAACCTAATTGATGGAAAGATGTTAGATGTATCAAAACCGTCAATGTATAGTATTATTGATGATACCGAATATGTTATTCAAGGAAAAGGTTTGCCTTTTAATGAAGATGACATTATAATACTAGGCTACAAAGTGATTGACGCTGGAAATTATTCAATTTCTATAGAAAACTTTGATGGCTTATTTGACACTCAATCTATTTATGTTAAAGATAAACTTCTAAACAGAATTCATGACATAAGAATACTGCCTACTCATTCTATTCAGATTCTGGAACGTTTAATGACCGATTTGAAATTGTTTATACCAATGCATTATTAACTACTGTTTCTAATTCAACAAACACTACTTCAATTTTTTCAAATGATTTAGGAATAAATATTAATTCTAATGAAAAAATAAAAGAAATAACAGTTTATGATGTTTTAGGTAAAATTATTTATAATAACACTAATATAAATAATACAACTTTCATTATTAATAGTATTAGTAAAAACTCGCAAGCATTATTTGTTAAAGTTTCTGACTATGATAATAATATAACGACAAAGAAATTAATATTCTAATAATATAATAAATATATTAAATAAAAAAAAGCCCGTTAAATCGATTTTTTTATTTAATTATGTTGCTCAGCAAATACAGATAATAATGTTTGTCCATCCACCATTCGATTAGGTGATTTTTTCATTAAGTGTAAAACACGCTTCATAGCATAAGGATTCAGTCCCATGTTAATTCCAATCTCATTAATTTTAACCTGCTCTCTATCATGCAAAACTCCATCAGCGTGCATTAATAAAGCTAATCTGTAAAATTGGCAAACCCTACTAAACTCGTCTTTAATTACCTTAACTTCTGATCTATTTTCAAAAAGTTGATGAAAAGTAGATTTATCAATATCTAATTCAAGAGAAACCATCTCAATAAAATCATATTCTCTATCGTGCAATTCACCATCAATCAGTGCAAAAGCAATCATTTCTTGTAACAAACTAATTTTTTCTTGGTAGGTTTCCATCAAAATAGTACATTTATAAAGGTTAATATTATCCAAATATAATTAAAAATGAAAAAACTTGCCTTAGTTTTTATAGTCTTTTTTTGTTTATCCAATAGTATTCTCGCTCAAAATCGCTATTCAACTTTTGAAATTAAAGCACCTCAACTCGATACTATAAAGAAAATATGGGTGTATTTACCATTAGAATATACTACTTCAACTAAAAAATATCCTGTTTTATACATGCATGATGCACAAAATTTATTTGACGCAAAATCTTCTTATGCTGGTGAATGGAGAATTGATGAAACCTTAGATAGTTTACAAGCCAAAATAATAATTATTGCAATCGAACACGGAAACAATAAAAGACTAAGTGAACTCACTCCTTATAAAAATGAAAAATACGGTGGTGGAAATGCTAATGCATACCTCGATTTTATCGTTTCAACTTTAAAACCATATGTTGATTCTGTTTATCGAACTAAAAGTAATACAAGAAACACAGGAATCATGGGAAGTTCATTAGGTGGTTTAACTTCTTATTATGCTGGATTAAAATATCCTGATATTTTCGGAAAAGTTGGTGTTTTTTCTCCTTCTTTTTGGTTTTCTAATGAAATCTTCACCTTAACAGAAGCCACAAAAAAAATGGATACCAAATTCTATTTCATGTGTGGAGATAGTGAAAGCGAAGAAATGGTGGCTGATATGAACAAAATAATCCAACTCATAAGAGAAAAACGATGTGATTGCCTTCATCTACATAAAAAACAAATCATAGAAAATGGTAAGCATAATGAAAAACTTTGGGCAAAAGAATTTGCAAAAGCGTATCTTTGGCTTTTCTAATGAGAAAAGTATAATGTAGTATTGTATACTGAAACTACATTACACGCTTTACAATATACAATTTACAACATACATTATACAATAAAAAAAATGACAAATAACGATATCTTCAAAAAACTACGTGTTGCCTTACAATTAAGAGACGACCAAATAGTAGAAATCCTAGAACTAGTAAATTTTAGAGTTTCAAAAGGTGAATTAGGAAACATTTTCAGAAATGAAGAACACCCAAATTATGTAGAATGTGGTGACCAATTATTACGTAACTTCCTAAACGGTCTAGTAATCCATTTAAGAGGAACAAAAGAAGCACCTAAAAATCCTATGGAAGTGATTAAAAGTCATAAAAACACACCTCCAAAAGATGGTTATGTTGGAAATGATAGAAACGAAAAAAAAGAAGTAAAACCAAAAACAGAAACTTCAAAAAAACCAGCACCTTCTTTTTAAAGGTAAACCAAAAGAAAAAACCATTTCCTAAAAAAGAACCAATACGTAG
>JAAURU010000144.1 GCA_012032075.1 Flavobacterium sp. | reverse complement strand
TACATTTCACCTGATTTTTTCCAAAATGCAATAAATGGAAGCGTTTCTGAAACCTATACTTTGGCTCAAGCAGAAGCGCAATATAATTTGAATACAGCTATTTCAAACAGTGTATTTGAGAAACTGTCTTTTGGAATTGTAATCACTGCAATAATTAGCTATTTCATACAAACAAAAAAATAAAAAAATTATGAAATTATTATATCTTACATTTCTTTTAATTGTAATTACTTCATGTACAAGCACAAAATCTACTATACAAAATATTGATAACAGTGCTGTAAAACCAAGTGTTTCCAACAATGCTTTTGAAATAACACAATATGCAACAGATTCAAAATATGGCTTTGATGCCGATTTCCCCATAAATATTGGCCCTTTAAATCAACGTCAAGAAGAAATAAATATTGGTTATTTTTTCAATGCCATAGAAGGAAAAAGTGGTGAAAAATTAAGTTACAAACAAATTGATACTTGTTGTCCATTCCCTACAAATACAGATGGAATTGGAGCTGGAACACTTTCTATATATGAAGTTAGCTTTGAAGGAACAGATACAAAAAAGTTACTTTACTTTAATATTTATGAAAAAGGATTAATTGCTTGTCCAAAGGGTTTTTCAATTAAAAAACGATAATTATAATTAAATAAAATATTTTAACTTAAATCTCTTAACAAACCTTTTAAACTTTAATTTAAAAGGTTTTTATTTTTATCTTTGCTCGCGAAAAGAAACATATAATGAATTTAGAAAACATACCTCAAATCAAACATACTAAAAGTGGAAACTTCTTTTTATTAGCTGGTCCATGTGCCATTGAAGGTGAAGAAATGGCAATGCGAATTGCTGAAAAAGTAGTCATAATTACAGATAAATTAGCTATTCCTTATGTATTTAAAGGTTCGTTTAAAAAAGCTAATCGTTCAAGAATTGATAGTTTTACTGGAATAGGTGATGAAAAAGCACTTAAAATTTTAGCCAAAATTTCTAAAGAATTTGGAATACCAACAGTAACAGATATTCACACAAATGAAGATGCAGTAAAGGCTGCTGAATATGTAGATATTTTACAAATTCCTGCTTTTCTAGTGCGTCAAACCGATTTAGTTATGGCTGCTGCCGAAACTGGTAAAACAGTAAATCTAAAAAAGGACAATTTATGAGTCCAGAAAGCATGAAACATGCTGTTCAGAAAGTTTTAGATTGTAAAAACAATAAAGTAATGATTACTGATAGAGGAACTATGTTTGGCTACCAAGATATGATAGTCGATTTTAGAGGAATTCCTACTATGAAACAATATGCATCTACTGTACTTGATGTAACTCATTCCTTACAACAACCCAATCAAACTGCTGGAGTAACAGGTGGTCGCCCCGATATGATAGAAACCATAGCAAAAGCAGGAATCGCTGTTGGTGTGGATGGAATCTTCATTGAAACACATTTTGACCCAGCAAATGCTAAAAGCGATGGAGCAAATATGCTCCATTTAGATTATTTTGAAGATTTAATGACCAAATTAGTTGCTATTCGTAAAACTATTAACCAATTTTAATTACCTACTTAACCTAAATGAAACAATCATTTTTAATGGTTGTACTAACTTTTTGTGTTTTTTCACAGTACACCTTTTGTCAAGAAACAGTTGAAACACCTGAAAAATACACGGCTCACAATAAAGGAAAATTTTATATCTTTTGGGGAGGAAATAGAGAATCATTTTCAAAATCTGACATTCATTTTAAAGGAACTGATTATGATTTTACCCTATATGATGTAGAAGCACGTGACAAACCAAAAGGATGGCATGTTGATTATATCAATCCTGGAAGAATGACGATTCCTCAAACCAACTTTAGAATGGGTTATTTCATCAATGACCATTATAATATATCAGTTGGTGTAGATCACATGAAATATGTAATGACACAAGATAAAAGAGTGCGTTACAGTGGTTATTATCCAAATCTAGGAAGTTATAATGAGAATCCAAGTGCTGACGAATTAACGTTAGATTTAGATTTTTTAGAATTTGAACACACAGATGGTTTAAACTATATTCATACTGAATTTTCAAGAGTAGATGATATTTCAAAATATATTGGTTTACCCAATACTGATAAATTTCAAATCAATGTAACTGAAGGACTTGGAGGAGGGATCTTATTACCAAAAACAAATTCAACCTTATTATCAAAAGATAACAATGACGAGTTTCATGTTGCTGGTTTTGGACTATCTGCTAAAGCAGGATTAAATATTACTGTTTTTAAATATTTCTTTATTCAAGCCGAATTAAAAGGAGGTTATATCAATATGAATGATATTCGCACTTCAAAAGACCCAATTGATAAAGCGTCACAAGATTTTTGGTTTTTCCAAAGAATTATTGCTTTTGGTGGAATTTTTAGGATTTAAATTGAAGTAACAAATAAATTAGAAGCGCTTTTAAAAAAGTGCTTTTTTTCGTTAATACAATTCCTTAACTTCTCTAATTCCTTCTCTTAAAATACCATCAGGAATAGCATCAATTTTGTGGTAACGTAATAATTTCACTACGGTTCGATTACCTATAATAAAATAATCCATGTTCTTTTCATCTTACTTCCATAGAAAAAACCAACATCAACATATTTCTTTTTGCCATTTACATTAAAATAAATAACTGGTTTTCCTTTGTAATAAAAAAAAGGTAAGCTTCCATTTGTACAATAAGTCAACACCAGGAAATTCTTGTTCTACAACTCCAACTAAGTAATGTAAAACTTCTTGATATTCTTGAGATTGTCTTAGTATGTATTCTTCAGCTGGTTTCAATTTTTTATTTAAAAAGGTTCATTTAAAAAGATTTAAGAAATTTGACAATTTTTTAAAAGTTGTCAAATTTTTAGCAGTTAAAAGGTTAATCAATTCCATATTTATCAATCAAATAAAGCATAGCAGCCATTGTTGCAGCTCCAAGTTCTAATTCACGTTTATTTACCGCATCAAATTTGTCATTTGAAGCATGATGATAATCAAAATAACGTTGAGAATCGGGTTGTAATCCAATTTTTACAATTTGTTTTGATTTTAATGGAGCAATATCAACTCCAGTAAAGCCTTCAACAAATTTATGAATTAAATAGGGTTCAAATAAGGTCTTCCAATTGGATATTTTAGTAAAATTAGATTCATCTGCTTCTATTGAAAAACCTCTTGGAGAAAATCCACCAGCATCACTTTCCATTGCAAAAATGTGGTTTTCTTTATTTTTTTCAGCCAATTCGGCATATTTACGTCCTCCACCGTTTCCATTTTCTTCATTCATAAATAAAACCACTCTGATATGTATTTTGGTTAACCTAAATTTTAAAAATAGAAAGTATGTCCATGCTTTGTACCACTCCAGCTCCATCGTCATGAGAACCATCACCTAAATCCCATGAATCCAAATGACCTCCTACAACCATAATTTTGTCAGGATTTTGACTTCCTTTTATTTCTCCAACAACATTATAGGACAAAACATCTGGCAAAGTTTCACAAGATTGTTTGAAATAAAAATTTAAGTTTGGATTTTCTTTTAAAGCTTCTTTCAATAAATTGGCTCCATTTGTACTAATTGCTGCAGCTGGAATATACTTATCTTTTGGTAAATCACCATAGTTTGTATTTCCTGTATGTGGTAAATCATCTAACCGTAAATTCATGGAGCGAACAATAACACCAACAGCTCCTAATTTAGCTGCTTCTCTAGCTCCAGATGAGCGTTGGTCAAGACAACCACTATAAGCTTTGAAAGTTTCAATATGAATTGGAGTCATCGGTCTGTTAAAGAAAACAATTTTCCCTTTTATTTTTTCAGCACCTAATGCAATCATTTCCTCAATCCCCATAACTTCAATAATAGGAGCAATCAAACCTTGTTTTGGTGTTGCTATGGAACTTCCCAAAGCACAAATAGGAACATTAATTTTCTTGCCTTTATTTTCAAAATACGCTTTTTCTTTTTCACCTCTTACCCAATGAGGTACCATAACTTCTTGAAGGAAAACACGATCCAATCCTAATTTATCTAATTCAGCCTTTGTATAAATTACAGCTTTTTCAGCTCCTTTTGAACCTGATAATCTTGAACCAATTGTATTTGATAAATAATCCAACCAATCATAACATTTAGAATTTGTCAAAGCTGTATCGTAAATAGAACGTAACATTTTTTTCATCTTCTGATTTGAGCTATTGTAGAAAAGTTAACTAAAAATAAAAGCGTGAAAGCTATTAGAATTCGCATTTTGAAATGAATTTTAATTTAAACCTTAAAAATATTACAATTATTTAATATAAAAGCGAAACAAATGATAAAATGTATTATTAAGAAACTTAAAAATAAATTTGGTCAAACCAAAAAATAGTATTTACTTTGTATTTCAAAGTACTTTAAAATGGAAGCAAGTAAATACTTAAAGACATACAAGATATTAAAGAAATGATGAGTAAATCCACTCAATTTATTTCTTTAAGTGGTTTATCAGGAATATTAGCAGGAATTTATGCCTTATTAGGTGCTACTTATGTAAACTTTCTTATAAATAATCATTATGGAAGATACATCACTTTAGAAAGTAAGACTTTTAAATTAATCTTATTAACAGCTTTCATTGTATTACTACTTTCTGTAGGCACAGCATATATTTTAACTGCAAAAAAGCTAAAAAATTGGGTGAAAAAATTTGGAATCCAGCTTCTAGAAGAGTTTTAATTAACTTTGCCTTACCCTTAATTACTGGTGGAATTTTTGCAGTGCTATTATTAAAAAACAGATATTATGGACTAATTGCTCCTGTAACTTTATTATTTTATGGATTGGCATGTTTGAACGCTAGTAAATATACCTTGAGAGATGTTCGTTATTTAGGAATTACTCAAATTATTCTAGGTTTAATTGCTGTAGAATTCTCAGGATATGGTTTGTATTTTTGGGTAATTGGTTTTGGATTATGTCATATTTTATATGGAAGTATAATGTATTATAAATACGATAGGAAAAGTTAGAGGTTTGAAGTTGGGTGCTGGATGATGGAAGCTGGAAGATAGACATATTTATTAAAAATAAACTCTTAAACCATTTTAAACTCTTAAACCATTTTAAACCTGTAAACAATTTTAAACTCTAAAAAAAATTTCGTGAAAAACATCATTCAAAATATTAATAAAGCCTTTGATCACCGAATTCGTTTGGGCATCATGTCAGTCTTAATGGTGAATGAGAATGCTGATTTTTCCACTTTAAAAGAACTTTTAGGAGTTACAGATGGTAATTTAGCTAGTCATGCTAAAGCTTTGGAAAGTGAAAATTACATTACGGTTGAAAAACAATTTATTGGAAGAAAACCCAACACAAAATACATTGCCACAAAACAAGGAAAAAAAGCTTTTCAAGAACACATTGAAGCGCTTGAAAAATTAATATCAAACACTTAACACTATTTTTTATCTATATGCTTTGAAAATCAAAGTACTTTTAAATTAATAAAATGAAAGACAAAATAATCGAAAAAATGTACGAAATCAGTAAGAAACCTTATCAAAAGTGGTTTAAGAAAAATAAACCTTGGCAACTTACAAGTCAAGACTTAATTGCATTCCCAGAACAATCACTAGGATTTCATTTGGGAAATTTTTTGTTACGTTACAATTTTGAAATTCAAGAAAAACTGGAAGATCATGATGTAATTCATGTACTTACAAATACTGGAATTTCAGTTGTAGAAGAAATAGGAATGCAATATTACTTATTGGGCAACGGAAAAGAAGTTTATATCTATTTATGGTTATCACAACAGGATTACTTTTCTATCCTACCCAAATTCCTTATTATTTAAACCAATTTGATAAAGGCAAAAAAGCGCATCAATTCTATCATTTAGATTTCCAAAAAATGCTAACAATTCCTGTAACAAACATTAGAAAAACATTTAATATCGTTTAATATGAAAACTATAATTAACACCTATTTATCCAATAAAAAAACAAATACTTTACTACTATTCTTATCTATTTATTGTGTTTTACTTTTACTTTTTAGAGCAAAAATAAGTCATTCTATTTTCTACTTTTTTTTAGTTTGGAATTTATTTCTTGGAGCTGTTCCTTATTTAATTTTGGTTTTTGTCAAAGAAAAAATTCAATTATTAGAAAATGGAAAAACGAGAGTAATTGTCTTTTTTAGTTGGTTGTTATTTCTGCCCAATTCCTTTTACATCTTAACCGATTTTGTTCACTTACAAAAAGGGAATCCTGACTTATTTTGGTTTGATTTAATTTTATTGTTTTCGTTTTCAAGTCTTGGATTCTTATTTGGATTACTTTCTATAAAGGAATTTAAAAACTGTTTTTCTTTATTCTATACTAATAAAACAGTAGTAATTACAATTCCAATAATCTGTTTGCTAAGTGGTTTTGGGATTTATCTAGGAAGATTTTTACGCTTTAATAGTTGGCATATTCTTACAAATCCTTTTCAATTATTTCTCAATTCATTGGAAACCATATTCACATTAGAAGCTATTTTATTTTCGGTTTTATACGGCAGTTTTATTTTCATCACTTATCTCATCAAAATCATTTTATGGAAGATTATAGCAAAACAATAATCAGAGATGGCAATTTGGCAAAAAAATTGCATTTATTTCATTCACTTTTGGAACACTTTTATTAGTTCTATATAAAATAAACCATAGTGACAATTATGTAATGATAGGATTAATTTATGTCATTAATGCCCTATTTTTCAATGTAATTGTGTTTCTCAAATTAATATATAATCTAATTATTTATAAGCAATTGTATCTTTTCAGTTAGGAAGTCTTTTAATCTTACTTCTCAATATACCTATTACATTTTTTTATATGCATTTAGTATTTAACAATTTTAAAATCAATCTTTTTTAATATAATTTAAAATCAATACTCATGGAAAATCAAATTCAAAATCCAACACCAAGTCCAAAACCTTCATTTCTTCAAAGCAATACAGCAAAAATGATTATGGTAAGTGTGCTAACATTATTCTTACTTATTCCTTTGAATTTAGTTCAAAACCTAATAAGAGAACGTTCTGAACGTAAAAACGAAGTTACTGAAGAAGTCACGCAATTATGGGGAGAAGACATTCATTTTTTTGGTCCTATTCTTAAAGTTCCTTATAAAATCTACACTGAAACAGCAATAGTAGATGAGAAAACAAAACAAACTACTATTCAAAAGAAAGCCTACATTCAAAATGCTTACTTTTTCCCAGATAAGCTACAAAACAAAACCGAAGTTCAAAAAGTGGACGAATTAAAACGTGGTTTGTACAATCCAATTGTTTTTAAAGCTACTATGAAGTTTAATGGTTCTTTTGAAAATGTAGCGTTGGATAAATTAGCTTTGAAACCAGAAGATATGCTTTGGGAAAAGGCTACAATTCTAATAAAAACTACTAACTTAAAAAGTATCAAAAGTGACCTAAAAATTGGTATCAATAAAACTAATTACAGTTTAGAATCAAAAACCGATGAAGATGATTATTTTGGCACGCTAGAAACCGATGCTTTTACTTATAATCCAAATCAAAAGCTAGATTTCAACTTTAATATGAGTTATAATGGCAGTAATAGTGTGCAATTTATTCCGGTTGGAAAAACAACTACTACAAGTGTAAATGCGAATTGGGATTCACCTAGTTTCGATTGGGAATTTTGCTGCGAGCGATACTACAAAAAGATTACCAACAAAGATTTTCATGCCGATTGGAAAATTCTTCACATTAACAGACCTTTTGCCCAACAGTACACTGATAAAATTCCAAATCTATCTAGTTATTCTTATGGTGTAAAATTAATTGAAACCGTTGACCAATACCAACAAAACGATCGTGCATCAAAATATGGCTTTTTAGTTATTGGTTTAACCTTCTTAATCTTCTTTTTAATACAAACAATTAGCAAAAAAAGCATTCATATTTTTCAATATACTATGATAGGTTTAGCCTTAATTATGTTTTATACTTTACTAATTTCAATTACCGAACATTCAAGTTTTACTATTGCATACATAATTGCAGCTAGTTCAGTAATTATTATGTTACTACTCTACTCAATTTCCGTCTTAAAAGAGAAAAAATTTCCTTTATTCATTAGTGCATCATTAACCGTTTTATATAGCTTTATTTTTGTAATCATACAATTAGAAAACTATGCCTTGCTAGTAGGAAGCATTGGATTATTCTTAATATTAGGAGCAGTAATGTATTTCTCTCGAAAAATTGAGTGGAAATAGTTTTGTTTTAATAACCTTTGTCAAAGTTTTGAACTTTGACAAAGGTTAAATAA
>JAAURU010000143.1 GCA_012032075.1 Flavobacterium sp. | reverse complement strand
TTTGCGCTAATTTTGAAGCTGTTGGAGAAAAATCAATTGTCGTTGCTACTAACGGAGTTACATCAGTACTTGCAAAACCATCATGAACCGTTTGATTCCAAGATTTACCATTCAACTGAGTTGTAGCAAATGATTTTAAGTAATCATGATAAGATGAAGCATTTTCAGTTAAAGCCAATAATACTTCTTGAAATTGTTTTGTATCAAATAAAGGACGAATTGTAGGCTGCATTACACTGTAATTACCTCTTACAATTGTAACATCTCCCCAAGATTCTAAATAATGTGGAGCTGCTACTGCAATGTTAGTTAAACTTGCCGTTTCATCTTCTTTCATTGAAAATGCAACAGAAAGTTTTACTTTTTTAAGTCCTTCTGAAAAATCTTTTGAATTTGGTAAAGTGTAAACTGGATTCACACCACTCATAATAAGTGTATGGATAGTACCCGCTTTCATATCAGCAACTAATTGAGCTACCTCTTTAGCATTACCTTTTCTTGTTAATTTAGCAACATTAGGATTAAAAGCTTCAGAAGATAATGCGTTATTAATTGCTAAAACTAATAATTGAACATCAACATCATCAATACCAGATACTAAAACTCCTTTTGATTTAGCTACTTTTAATTGATTAGCTGCTTTCACAACTTCAGCCTCTTTTTCAAGTTTTAACACCTACTGAAGCACCTGTGATTACATTATATATTTTAACTAAAGCCAGCTTTTGCTGTGCAACAGTCATTGGTACTCTTTTATCAGCATTGGCTCCAGCCAAAGACATATTTGCTTCAAATTGGATATGCTTTGACATTTTTCCATTTTTTGGCACACGTCCTTTTGCATATCCTGCATCATAACCTCCACCTTGCCAATCTCCTAAGAAATCTGCACCTATAGAAACGATTACATCTGCTTTTGAGAAATCATAATTAGCTAACGCTCTTACACCATAAACAGCTTCAAAAGCATCTAGTGCACTAGATTCTGAAACAGCATCATAAATAACGTGCTTAACTGTAGGATACTTAACTTTTAAATCAGCTAATAAAGCATCTGTAGAAGGACTTGCTAATGTGTTTGTTAAAACAGCAATTGTAGCTCCTTTAGCATTTGCATCTTCTAAACTTGCTTTAATTTTTGAATTTACTTCACTCCAAGATGCCATTTTACCAGCAACCTTAGGTTGTTTTAAACGTAAGCTATCGTATAAAGAAAGAACGGAAGCATGAACTCTTGCGTTTGCGCTAGTTACAACTCCTTCTAATGTATTGTTTTCAACTTTAATTGGACGACCTTCACGTGTTTTGATAAGAATATTTGCAAAATCAAAACCATCAGCCATAGTAGTTGCATAGAAATCAGCAACACCTGGAATAATTTCCTCTGGTTGAACAACGTAAGGAATAGATTTCACAACAGGACCTTCACAAGCCGCTAAAGATGCAGCAGCAGTACTAAATCCTACATATTTTAAAAAGTCACGACGAGATGTTGCACTATTTGATAACGAATCATCATTTCCTAAAAATTCATTTACAGGAATAGGTTCAACAAACTCATTGTTTCTTAGCGTCTCAACAATAGAACTGTTTTCATTTAGTTCCTCAACACTTTTCCAGTATTTTTTGTTTGATGCCATATTGATATTAGCTTCTTAGATTAAATTAATTAATAGTGGCATTTACCACATTCTAAACCTCCCATTGAGCAGCAGTTAACTGCTTAACTCCATATTTCTTAGAAAGTTCTTCGTGTATTTTTGCATAATAGGCATTATCTTCCACTTTCACATTTGTTTCTCTGTGACAGTTGATACACCATCCCATAGTTAACGATGAGTGTTGTCTCATAATTTCCATTTCCTCTACAGGACCATGACAAGTTTGACATTCAACTCCAGCAACAGTGACGTGTTGTGAGTGATTGAAATAAACAAAATCAGGTAAATTATGAATGCGAACCCATTTTACAGGTTGTGTTTTTCCAGTATATGCTTGTGCTGTTTTATCCCAACCTACAGCAGTATATAGCTTTTCAATTTCTTTATTATAATCAACACCATATTCATTACCTTCCGCTAAAGTTTCAGGAGCAACTTCTGCAATGTTTTTATGACAATTCATACATACATTTAAAGAAGGAATATTTGAGTGCTTACTAACTCTAGCTGCAGAGTGACAGTATTTACAATCAATACCATTGTCACCAGCATGAATTCTGTGCGAGTAGTGAATTGGCTGAATTGGCTCATAACCTTGATCTACACCTATCTGCATTAAAAATCCATAAGCAAAATAAGCAGCAAATAATAAGAACAAAATAGCTGAAACTACTAATAAGAACTGATTTTTAACGAATGCTTTCCAAATAGGAGTTGTTTTCTCTTTTTCTTCAACTTCAACACCATTTGCTTTAGCAATTTTGCTCAACACATTATTCACTAAAAATAACATTACAATTAACATTGCTAATACTAAAGCCAATGCTCCTAAAACAACATTGTTTGAAATTCCAGAAGGCTCAACTTTATCCAAGTCATCAGGTCCAGGAGTAGGTGAAACTACAGTTGGTATAGGCTCGGAAGTGTAGGCTAAAATATTATCAATATCCACATTAGTTAATGCAGGAAAAACAGTCATTGCTTTTTGACCATTTTCATTGTAAATTTTTAACGCAGTAGCATCACCAGCCTTTATAAGCTCTGTATTGTTTCTGATCCACTTGTAAAGAAATTCAATATCATACTTTTGTGCCACACCTCTTAATGCAGGACCAGTCATTGGCTTATCTAAAGCATGACAAGCTGCACAATTAGCATTAAACAATGCTTTACCTGTTACAGGATCACCACCAGCAGTAGGAGTTGCTACAGCAGTAGAATCTTGAGAGAAAACAGATAAAGAAAAAGATAGCAATAAAGCTAAGCTGAAGAAAATCTTTGAAAACGATTTATGGTTACCCACCTTTTTCATATTTAATTAATGATTATCTACTTAAATTTGGTATGATTTTAGTAATGCAATACTGTAGAAAAATTCATACCTTATTTTAAAACTCCGACAAAAATACGACATTAGAACTATTCTAAAAACCTTAATTTTGTCTTAAAATGTAATTTATATTTATTCTAAATAATTTAAGTTGTTTTGTTTCGTTTATTAAATTGTATTTTTGTTTTAAATTTTATTCATTATGAGAAAATTAGCTTTAAAAAAAATCTTTTACATCTTAATTAGTTGCTTTTTTATTACCACAAACTCTTTTTCTCAAGAGTCAAAAACAATTGTAATTGAAGATCCAAGTTTTAGTAAGTTATTGAAAGAAAAGCAACAAATTAACAGTAGTTTAAACACTGATGATTTCTATAAAATTCAAATTTATTATGGAGATAAAGAAAATGCAAAAAAGAACTTAATGAGTTTTAAAAGAGATTTTAAAGAAATTGATGGTACCATTTTATATACAAATCCTACTTATAAAGTTTGGGTTGGATCTTTTAAATTGAGAATTCAGGCTGAAAAAGTACTTTTGGAAGTTAAAAAGAAATACCCAACAGCCTTTTTGATTAAAAAAGGAAAATGATTCTTTACAAAAAAATAATTTTACTATTTGTCATAACCTTATTTGGTTTCAATATAATAACTCCATTTTCTGAGAATCTTTTTTCAGAATTATTACTAATTAGAAATCGTTATTATACTGAAAATAATGAGGCCATTATTATTATAAAATTTCCAAAGTCAAAATGGTTATTGGAAAAAATAAAAGAGAAATTGTATATAAAAACACTTATTTTGATATTAAAAAAATAATTGATAACAAAAATGAAGTTATTATTTTTGCCATTGAAGATTCATATGAGAACATACTTAAGTTTGTTCAAAAAACTTTGAGTAAAAAAAGTAAAAAAGAAACCGAAAAAAATAATCCTAAAAATAAGAGAACTATAGATTTATACTATACAATTTATACAAATCCTAAAACTCACTTTAATTTTATTAAAGTATTTATACCAATTGCAAAATTTCAACCTTTTTTATATTCTGCTTCACTTAAACCCATTCTAAAACCACCTATTATTTAACTATATTTTTAGATATGCAAACAACATATCTAAACTCCAAATTAAGTATAAACAAATAATAGACAAATGAAAAGACAATTAATATTGATATTAATGGGAATTAGTTTTGCAACCAGTTTTTCCCAAACCAAAAATGACTCCATTAAAACTACAACTTTAGAAGAAGTAGTAGTAACAACAATAAAAATACCCAAAAATAAAAATATCATACCTAGTCAGGTCGAATCAATAAGCAATAAACAAATAGCATTTCAGAATTTTCAAAACACGGCAGATATGTTAGCCAATTCTGGTTCTTTATTTGTTCAAAAATCTCAACAAGGAGGTGGAAGTCCTGCCATTCGAGGATTTGAAGCTAGTCGCGTTTTACTTCTTGTAGATGGTTTTAGAATGAATAACTTAATTTTCAGATCTGGTCATTTACAAAATGTAATAACTGTAGATGAAAGCATGCTTGAAAATGTAGATATTTTTTATGGCCCTACTTCTACATTATTTGGAAGTGATGCGCTTGGTGGAACCGTGAACATGACTACCAAAAAAGCAAAATTCTTATCGAATAACAATCCGTTTTCAGGAAATATAAATACTCGTTATGGGAGCGTTAATGAGGAAAAATCTATTGCCTTAGACTTTAATTATGCTACTAAAAATTTTGCTTCTTTAACTATTTTTTCTTTCAATGATTTTGGAGATTTAAAAATGGGAAAAAGAAAAAATCCTCATGCAGATTTCTTTGGAGAAAGACTTTTCTATATTGAAACTAATAATGGAATTGATGAATTAGTAGAAAATAGCAATAAATATGTGCAAAAATTTTCAGGCTATAAGCAATATAATGCTTTGCAAAAATTTGCCTATAAGACATCATCTGGAATTGAACATGGTCTAAATTTACAGTTCTCAACTACTACAAATGTTCCTAGATATGATCGATTAACCGATGCAACTTCAACTGGATTAAGAAATGCAGAATGGTATTATGGTCCACAACAACGTATTTTAGCAGCTTATACATTGGACAAACAAAAAGCTATTTTAGATAGTGATATGAAATTAAGTTTTGGCTATCAAAATGCAAAAGAGAGCAGACATAATAGACGTTTTCAAAATTATAATTTACAACATAGAGAAGAAAATGTAAATATGTATTCTTTTTCAACAGATTTGAATAAAAAATTTAAAAAAGGAGAACTTTTTTATGGTTTTGAATCCTATTATGAAACATTAAAATCTACTGCATATAAAAGAAATATAAATACAGGTGTTGAAGAAGATTTAGACACACGTTATCCAAATGGAGACAATTCAATGTTTAGAAACGATTTATACTTATCATATAATGAAAAATCATCTGAAAAAACCGCTTGGAGTTCTGGATTTCGTTTTGGTTATACTACTTTAAAAAGTTCCATTGCAGATGACTCATTTTTCCCTTTGCCGTTTTCAAAAATAAATCAAGGTAATTTTACTTACAGTGGTTCTATTGGAATCGTTCATAATACTTCAAAAAATGTAGCTTTAAAAGTAAATGCTTCCTCTGGTTTTAGAGTGCCTAACATTGATGATTTTGGAAAAATATTTGAATCTGGAGGTGGTTTTATTATTGTGCCAAATGAAGATTTAGGTCCTGAAAAAACAATTACTGGTGATTTAGGATTAGTTATACAAACTGATAATAAACGTTTCAAATTTGAAAATACCTATTTTTATACTCGTTTGTATGATGCTATTGTTACTGATAATTTTGAATATGAAGGTTTGTCTGTAATAAACTATAACGGTTCTAATAGTACTGTTTTGGCAAACCAAAATAAAGGTAAGGCATACATAACAGGAATTTCGACAAATATGAGAGGTTATATATATGATAACTTACAATTTAATGCCAGTTTCAATTACACTTATGGAAGAATTGTTGAAACAGATGGAGAACGACCTTTAGATCATATTTCTCCTTATTTTGGAAAATTAGGTTTAAATTATGCTAATAAAGGAATGCAATTTGACCTTTATATGTTGTATAATGGTAAAAAATCAATTAAAGATTACTTTCTAAATGGTGAAGACAATGAACAATATGCTCCTGAAGGAGGAATGCCTGCTTGGGAAACTTATAATTTTAAAACAAGTTTTACTATTATAAAAGGAGGCACTCTATTTGCTGGTGTTGAAAATATTTTAGATACACAATACAGAACTTTTGCATCAGGAATTAATGCTCCTGGAAGAAACATTTATGGAGGATTAAAATATAGTTTTTAAATTAGAAGTAAACTGCTAAAAACAACAAAACCTCAAGCTTTTACTTGAGGTTTTGTTGTTTATAAGATTGACATTTTATTTCAATTTCTTTTTAACTTCTACTTCTTGGAAAGCTTCAATTAAATCATATTCTTTAAGATCGTTGTAGTTTTTAATTTGCATACCGCAATCATAACCTTTAGACACTTCTTTAACATCATCTTTAAAGCGTTTTAAAGTGGCTAATTCTCCAGTGTAGATAACAACACCTTCTCTAATTAATCGAATTTGAGAGTTCCTAAATATTTTACCATCAGTAACCATACAACCTGCAATAGTTCCCACTTTGGTAATTTTAAATAACTCACGAATTTCTGCAGTACCAGTAATTTCTTCTTTTAATTCTGGAGAAAGCATTCCTTCCATTGCGTCTTTTAAGTCGATCAATAGCGGCGTAAATAATTGAATAGTTACGGATATCGATTTCTTCTTTTTCAGCTAATTGTTTTGCATTTCCTTGAGGACGAACATTAAATCCAATGATAATTGCATCTGAAGCAGAAGCTAACAATACATCTGATTCTGTAATGGCACCAACACCCTTGTGAATTATATTTATTTGAATTTCTTCGGTTGATAATTTAGAGAAAGAATCAGATAACGCTTCTACAGAACCATCCACATCTCCTTTAAGGATAATGTTTAACTCTTTAAATTGTCCTAAAGCAATACGACGACCAATTTCTGCTAAAGTAATATGCTTTTGTGTTCTAACTGATTGCTCACGTTGTAATTGAGTACGTTTAGCAGCAATTTGCTTCGCCTCTCTTTCATCATCATACACTGTAAACTTATCACCAGCAGTAGGTGCTCCATCTAAACCAAGAATTGAAACTGGAGTTGAAGGTCCTGCTTCTGTAACATTGTGTCCGCGCTCATCAAACATGGCTTTAATTTTACCATGGTTCTTTCCAGCTAACATGTAATCTCCAATTCTTAAAGTACCTGCTTGAACTAAAATAGTTGTCACATATCCACGACCTTTATCTAATTGTGCTTCCACTACAGTTCCTACAGCATTTTTATCTGGATTTGCTTTTAGCTCAAGCACTTCTGCTTCAAGTAAAACTTTTTCTAATAATTCTTTAACACCTAAACCTGTTTTAGCTGAGATATCATGAGATTGATATTTTCCACCCCAATCTTCTACTAAAAGATTCATTGCAGCTAATTTTTCTTTAATTTTTTCTGGGTTAGCTGTTGGCTTATCTACTTTATTTATTGCAAAAATCATAGGAACGTTTGCCGCTTGAGCATGACTTATAGCTTCTTTTGTTTGAGGCATAATATCATCATCAGCTGCAATTACAATAATAGCAATATCAGTAACTTGTGCGCCACGAGCACGCATAGCGGTAAACGCTTCGTGACCAGGTGTGTCTAGGAAAGCAATTTTTTGACCACCTTCTAGTTGCACTCCATAAGCTCCAATATGTTGGGTAATTCCTCCTGATTCTCCTGCAATAACATTTTCTTCACGAATATAATCTAGTAAAGATGTTTTACCATGATCTACGTGACCCATTACGGTTACAATAGGTGCTCTATGCACTAAATCTTCAGGTTTATCTTCAATTACTTCTGCAGCTTCTTCAATATCTGTAGTAATAAATTTAAGTTCATATCCAAACTCATCTGCAACAATAGTCAAAGTTTCAGCATCTAAACGCTGATTCATAGTAACCATGATTCCGAGAGACATACAAGTACCTATAACCTTAGTAATAGGCACATCCATTAAAGAGGCAATTTCTCCTACAGTAACAAACTCTGTAACGTTAAGAATTTTACTTTCTAATTCTTGTTGTTGTTGTTCATCATCTACACGTTGACGATGCGTATCTCTTTTATCTTTACGATATTTTGCTGCTTTAGACCCTCTTTTTCCTTTACCTTGAAGTCTTTCAAGGGTTTCTTTAATTTGGTTTTTAACCTCTTCTTCAGTTGGTTCCGTTTTTTGGATTACAACTTTTTTACCTTTATTAAAT